>CANLCA010000470.1 GCA_947487925.1 Verrucomicrobiales bacterium
GTGGGGTCGCGAAGCCGCTCAACTCGGCTGGGATATCGGTGCGGGCCTGACTGTTCCGTGCCACTTTGATATGTTCGAGTTCAACACCGTGTCACCGGATGATTTCACAAGGGAATGCGCCGCTCTCAACTGCGCCCACAAGGTTCTGAAGCATGGCGAACGCTTGAGCCTCAACCCTCAAAAGGGCAGTTGCACGGGCGAATGATTCCTCGTCAAGCCTCTCTTATCCAGGCCGTTGTGAATCCTCACCCCGATCAACAGCCGTTGTAAGGTTAACGCATCGCACGCGCGATGGAGTTCCACCAGCCGTCGTGCAACGCCCCCAAGTCCCAAGCCCAGCAACCTTGCTTCGAGGTCAAACGAAGATGGCCACCGCCAACTCTCCCAATGGCCGCCGCCGCCACACCTTTTGAGTATGCCCGCTTCAAAACGAGGTCCACAGCCTCGTGACTCACAGAAATCACCACGCGGCTTTGTGTCTCTCCAAAAAGAAGGGCGTCCAGCCGTGCTCCACCCTCGACCTTGGACAAATCGATTTCCGCCCCCAACAGGGCAGGTGTGCCGCGTCCGTCGTTCCGGCTGATGCAGGACTCCGCAATCGCGACCAGCAAGCCGCCCTCACTGCAATCGTGCGCGCTCTTCACCAGCCCGGCGCGAATCAATTCCAGAAGCGTTTCGTGAAGCTTTTTGGCCTGGTCCAAACCGCAACGGGGTGGACTGCCAGTCTTCAGGTTTTGAATCACTTGCAGATAGGCGCTGCCTCCCAATCCCTGCAATGGGTCGGCCAAATCCACGGCCTCACCCAACAACAAAACCATATCCCCCTCCTGCTTGAACCATTGTGTCGTGATGTGCTCGGCGGCCTCGATCAACCCGACCACCGCAACGGTCGGAGTCGGGTCGATGGGCCCCGCCGGACTTTGGTTGTACAAACTGCAATTGCCTCCCGTCACCGGGGTGTCAAAGGCACGGCACGCGTCCGCGAGCCCGCGCACAGACTCTTTCAACTGGAAGAAGAGTTCCGGGTTGTGCGGGTTTCCGAAATTCAGATTATCCGTCACCCCCAATGGGACTGCGCCAGAACAAGCCAGGTTTCGAACTGCCTCGGTGACGGCCGCCTTCGCGCCTTCGTAGGGATCCAGGTAGCAATAGACTCCGTTGCAATCAACGGTCATGGCGACATACTTGTCTGGAACCTGGGCCAAACCGACATCATTCAGAGTTTCGCCTGGAAGCGGTGGCAGGGAGTCTGCTTTGATTCGGATCACGGCAGCGTCGCTGCCAGGGCACACCACAGTTCCGTTACGGACCATGTGGTCGTATTGCCTATAGACCCAGTTCTTTGAGGCCACGGTGGGCCACGCCAAGAGGGTCGGCAGAACGCTCCCGGGCTCTGTCAAATCCCTGATGCCGGACAAGGAAAACTCGCGAACCCCGGTCAGATACCCCGGCTCGAGCGATTCCCGATGGTAGACAGGGGATTCGTCGGTAAGTTTGCTAGCTGGAACATCTACCACGACACGGCCGCCGTGACGAACGACCAACCGGCCCGTGTCTGTGACGAAACCGATTTCAGCCCAAGGCAGGTCCCATTTGTCAAAGATCCGTTTGACTTCGGCTTCGCGGCCTTTCTTGACGATAATGAGCATGCGCTCTTGGGACTCGCTGAGCATGATTTCATACGACGTCATGCCAGCCCCGCGTTGAGGAACTTTGTCGAGTTCGATTTCTATTCCTGTTCCGGCGCGCGCCGCGGTCTCACAAGTCGAGCAGGTGAGCCCCGCCGCACCCATGTCTTGAATGCCAGCAACGGCCCCCGTAGCCAGCAATTCCAAGCACGCTTCGCAAACGAGCTTTTCCATGAAAGGATCCCCAACTTGCACTGCACCACGCTGCTGCTGGGAGGACTCCTCTGTCAGATCCTGGGAAGCGAACGCGGCACCGGCCAATCCGTCCCGGCCCGTGGCGGGTCCGACATAGAAAACGGGGTTCCCCACTCCACGAGCCGCCCCGCGGACGATCTGTTCATGGCGCAACACTCCCAAACAAAAGGCGTTGACCAGAGGGTTGCCTTCATAGGATTTGTCGAAATAAACCTCTCCCGCGATCATCGGGATGCCAAAGCAATTGCCATAATGCGCAATGCCGCTCACCACGCCGCTGAACAACCTGCGGACGTCGGAATTGGTGATCTCGCCGAAGCGGAGGGAGTTCAGGGCCGCAACAGGGCGGGCACCCATCGTGAAAATATCGCGGATGATCCCGCCAACCCCAGTGGCGGCTCCCTGAAAAGGCTCCACCGCACTGGGATGATTGTGCGACTCGATCTTGAAAGCGATCGCCAACCCATCCCCCACGTCGATGATCCCGGCATTCTCCTCCCCCGCCCCGACCAGAATCTTGGGCGATTTAGTGGGGAGCGTCTTGAGAAGTGGCCGAGTGTTCTTGTAGGAACAATGCTCGCTCCACATCACGGAGAAAACGCCCAGCTCAGTGTGGCTTGGTTCACGACCGAGCAGACCAATAATACGGGTATACTCTTCCTGTGTAAGATTGTGCTTCTGAACGAGTTCTGGAGTTATCAGGGGTTCATTCATGAGGTCTCAAAAAGAAACAAAGTGATTCCTTTGGTTGGAGGACAAATGGAAACAGAGGCGATCCGACTTGATCGATCAATTGCCGAGAATACGGCGGCCTTCATCAAGAAAGATGCCCTTAAAATTCATCTCCAACGCTTGAGGATTGGTCGCCTTGCCAAGCGCCTCTTTCTCCGACACCTTCCTATCCTTGACGAGCTGAAACAAGGCCTGATTGAAGTTCTGCATCCCGTCGTCCGTTCCCATTTCGATGGCCAAGGCCAATTTATCAAGCCGGTTTTCTTCAATCAGTTTTCGGACGGTGGACGTATTGATCATGATCTCCAAGGCGGGAGTCAGACCCCCACTCAGAGTGTTCACCATGCGCTGACAGACCACCGCCTGTAGGGTCCCCGCTAATTGACGCCGGATTTGTTCACGCTCGTCGGCCTTGAAGAAATCGAGGATCCGAGTGATGGACTGAGCTGCCGTGGTGGTATGGAGGGTCGACAATACAAGGTGACCCGTGTCAGCAGCACTCATCGCGGCTGAAAAACTCGTCGAGTCTCGCATCTCGCCCACCATGATGATGTCGGGATCTTGACGAAGGATATGTTTGAGGCCGTGCTCAAATGAAAGGGTGTCCAATCCCACTTCCCGCTGTTCGATGATCGACTGGTTATCCTCGAAGACGAACTCGATGGGGTCTTCCAACGTGACGATGTGCTTTTTAAAACCAAAGTTGATATGCTCAATCATCGCGGCGAGGGTCGTCGATTTCCCGCAACCTGTTGACCCCGCTAACAACACGATCCCTCTCGGAGCTTCCGCAATTTTTCTCAGCACAGGCAGCAAGCCCAACTCTTCAAAGCTGGGCACCTTGGTTTTCACATACCTCATCGCGAGGCAAAACTCGCCCTTTTGTTGGAAGAGGTTCGTTCGAAAACGCCCGACGCCAGGTTCGTAAAA
>CANLCA010000471.1 GCA_947487925.1 Verrucomicrobiales bacterium
CGCGCTGGAATGATCAACCGTTCACAAAAAGGTTCGGGCCATGACTCTTTCACTCTCAGTTCGAATCGTTGAGGAGTTCGCCTCCAAGAAGAAGGCCTCGATGCCGCTCTGCGAACTGGCTGACCTCGCGGTTTCCGCGGGCTATGAAGGCCTCTGCATGCGGGGCTCCCAAGTCGGAGTCCATTCGACTCCGGCCCAAGTGGACGCGGCCTCGCGCGCCGTGCGTTCGCGCGGACTCAAAGTCACGATGGTCACGGGAGATTTCGACATCGTTTATAATAATGAGAAGGGTCCGGAGTGCCTGCGCCATATCGAGCCCTATCTCGACTTGGCGGAGGCGCTAGGTTCTCGTTTGATTCGAATCGCGATTAAGAAGCGAGAGGACATCCCGTTCGCCATCGTGGCGGCCGACGCCGCCGCCGTGCGGGGACTGAGGCTTGCCCATCAATGCCATGTCGAAAGCCTGTTCGAAACTGTGGCAGGCATCGAGTGGGCGCTGAGGCAGATCGACCATCCAAACTTTGGCCTGATTTTCGAGCCCGCCAATTTGGAGCTCTGCGGTCAGGACTACGGCGCCGAAACCATCAAACGACTCGCGCCTTGGATCTTCAATGTGTATCTCCAAAATCAAACGATTCGAAGCGATGGCCAACTCACCCTCAATACCTGGTGCCGGGGCACTGTCAGTTTTAATCTGACGAGCGTCGGAGGCGTGGGTGGAATCGATTTCGAAGGAGTTTTGATGGGACTGGCCGCCGTCGGCTACGACGGCCCGGTCACGGTGCATCAGTCGGGAATTCCTGGGGTAGCGCCTGCCGCCTCCGCCTCCTCGGCTTCTCGTTTTCTGAATGAAGCCAGGTCGAAAATCGAATCGAAATGATCCCATGAAAAAAATCTTCATGCCCATCGGCGATGGCTCAGAAACGCTCGATACCTTCTACGCGTATTATCGATTGCCCGAGGACGGTTATGAAGTGGTGACTGCGGGCAAGGAAGCGCGACTGTATCACACCGTGCTGCATGAAGTTCCTCCGAACCCCGACGTCCCGTGGGACATCACTCAGGAGCGGCCCGGATATCACCTCAAAGCCGTGGCTGCCTTCAGGGACTTGGAGGCCAAGGATTTTGCGGGCGCGTTTGTGTCGGGAGGAAGAGCGCCCGAGTACCTGCGCTACGACCAAGATCTGTTAAGAATGCTCCGCGGAATATGGCAACTGGGCAGACCCATCGCTTGTCTGTGCCATGGGATCGAAATCTTAACAGCGGCGGATTGCATCCGAGGAAAGCGGGTCACCACGGTTCCAAAATGCGAGTTGGATGCGGTCCAAGGAGGCGCGACTTACGTGAACGAACCGGTGGTTTTGGATGGCCCATTGGTGACGGCGAGAGGCTACCAGGACAACACCGCATTGCTGGCGCAGTTTTTAAAACTTCTCCAAGGTTGCTGAACGATCCACGACTTCAATCGTATGAGCGTTTCGCGGCCCGCCAGTTCGGAGAGCGCCTTGGACCGGAGAGGGCGCCTCCAAATTCTAATCGCCGTGTTCTTGGGTTGGATGGCGGCTGGCATGGTGATGGCGTTGATGGTCCCGGCGACCCGCCCCGCGATCCATGACTTCCTAGCCAGTGGGAAATTTGGCGTGACCGCGAGGGACTTCACGAGGGCTCAAGTGGAGACCCTGGCGGACATGTGGTTTTCGTGGTATTTGATCGCCTTTTTGATGGGCGCCGCTTGTGGGGGCCTGTTGTTTGGATGGATCGCGGACCGTTGGGGACGGGTGCGGGCCATGGGCTGGAGCATTCTCTGTTTTTCCGGCCTCACCGGGTTGAGCTATGGCGCTTCCACGCCCCAGGAACTTCTGTGGCTTCGGTTTTTTGCCTGCCTCGGAATCGGAGGGATGTGGCCCTCCGGCGTGGCCTTGGCTTCGGAGGCCTGGCCCAAAGCTAGCCGGCCACTGCTGGCTGGGCTCATCGGCGCCTCGGCAAATGTCGGGTTCTTGATTCTCGGCCTGATCATGCTCCGGCACCCAGTCACGAAAGATTCCTGGCGTTGGGTGCTCTTGCTGGGCTCGGTCCCGTTTCTCCCGGCGTTGCTGGTGTTTCGTTTGATTCCTGAGTCGCCTCGCTGGATCGAGCACAGCCGCGAAAGTTCCGATTCGTCAAGCTCGTGTATTGCTCAGGTCTTTCATCCTCCGCTGCTCCGTTTGACCCTGTTGGGAATCTGCCTGGGGACAATCCCGCTTCTGGGTGGTTGGGCGTCAGGGCAGCGGCTGGTCCCATGGGCGGCTCAGTTCGCCGAAACTGCAGGGATGCCGAATCTGAGAGCTTGGACGCAGACTGCTCAGGCCGCGGGGGCGGTGATCGGCTCGCTTCTCGGCGGATGGCTGGCGTGCGCGCTCGGCCGGCGGCGCAGCTACTTTGTGATCAGCGCAGTGTCCCTCGCGCTGAGCCTCGGGATATTCATGGCCCTGCGACCCACGCACCCTTGGTTTTTGGGAGCGGCTTTCGCTTTGGGACTCGTGGCAACCACTTACTACGGATGGCTTCCTTACTTTATCCCGGAGCTTTTTCCAACCCGAGTGCGCGCGACCGGTGCGGGAGTGGCGTTCAATTTCGGGCGAGTGTTTTCAGCCGCCGCGATCCTGGCTTCCGGCGCGTTAACGGTCATGTTTGGAGGCGACATCGGAAAAATGGGCGCCGCGACCAGCCTCGTCTATTCGTTGGGCTTGGTGGTAGTGTGGTTCATTCCGAATCCGCGATCCGACTAGCGGGCGACATGACGATGGCAGCTTGACACTGCGACCCCGTGCTGGCACACGTCATTCTCACCATCGGCATAGCGTCACCCAATCCTCGGGCATGTCATTGCAAATGATTCAATCGAAGGCTTCATCAATGAATTCCCCATATTCCAAAGCATTCAGCCTGATCGAATTGCTAGTCGTGATCGCCATCATCGCCATCTTGGCCGCGATGCTGCTGCCCGCCTTGGCCCAAGCCAAGGAAAAGGCTAGCCGGACTTACTGCGTGAACAACAACAAGCAACTCGCGCTTGCGATGCACATGTACTCGGATGACAACACCGATTGGATGTCCTGGCCGAACTGGGCAAATGATTACGGGCCAGGATGGCTCTACATGCCCCTGAGCGGGCGCGCCCCGGATCCCCTCAAAACCAACGAGCTCAAGAATGTCGAGGCCGGTGTCTTTTACGCGTACACCAGGGAGCGCAAGATTTACAATTGCCCTCTCGACAAAACAAACCATGTGTCGTGGCAAAAGCGTTCCCAGCGCGTCTCCAGCTATACCATGAATGGGGCGGTGTGCTCATTTGGGCGCATGACCAAAACAACCCACAAACTGTCCGCGTTCAATCCGGCCGCCTACGTGCTATGGGAGCCCGAGATTCGAAACTTCGGAGGCGTGTGGGGCCCCAATCAGGCTCACGACGCCAGCCAATTCCCAAATGAGGCCGAAGGAGTCGGAAGGAGGCACAAGAAAGGCGCGGTGATCACGGGTTTCAGCGGGCAGGTTCAC
>CANLCA010000472.1 GCA_947487925.1 Verrucomicrobiales bacterium
GATCAATAACAATAATGGCAACCATTTGGATTGGATCATAGTCAGACACTCTCAACCTGGGATGTGGAGGTTGGAAGCACTTTTGGCAACCCGGCTAGAGCCGGACATCGATGCCGCGTCCGCCAAGAAAGAGTTTGACGTCGCGCACGGTATAATCGCCGAAATGGAAAATACTCGCCGCGAGGACCGCGTCTGCCTTTCCTTGGAGAAGCACGTCAGCCATATGTTCTAACGTCCCGGCACCGCCGCTTGCCACCACGGGAACCTCGACCGACTCACTCACCTTCCGAGTGATCGCCAGGTCGAAACCCGCCTTTGTGCCATCAGCATCGATGCTGTTCAGAACGATTTCCCCGGCACCCATCTCGACCGCTTTGACCGCCCACTCAACCGCGTCCAAACCGGTGGCTTTCCGTCCGCCGTGGGAAAAGACTTCCCATCGTCCTTCCCCAACTTTCCTGGCATCGATCGAGACCACGATGCACTGGCTGCCAAATTTTTCGGCCCCAGCCCGGATGAGCTCTGGATGCGACAGGGCTGCGGAGTTGATGCTGATCTTGTCTGCCCCAGCCATGAGCATGACATGCATGTCTTCGACCGACCGTATCCCGCCTCCCACCGTCAAGGGCATGAAACACCGCTCAGCAGTTCGTTCAATGACCCCCACCATAGTTTCCCGGCCGAACGCGCTCGCCGTGATGTCAAAAAATACCATCTCATCAGCGCCCTGATCATTGTAGCGCATCGCGAGCTCCACGGGATCCCCAACATTCCTCAATCCACCCGCCTCGGCGCGGCCAAACTGAACGCCCCTTGTGACTTGTCCTGCGTGGACGTCGAGGCATGGAATAACACGTTTAGCAAGCATGGGCGATTGGGGTCTAGAAGGCTACGAAATGGCTTTTAAACAAAGCCCTGCATGAGGGATCCTTGACGAGGAATGAGGGATATCCTTTTTGGATCTGGTGAGTGATTCGGAATGACTTTGTCGCCAAGATCTTGGGAAGGTTCATCACGGGCAACTGCCGTTTTAAGATTCGATCCGACAAACAAGGGCGGCTTCAAGCAAACGAGTCCTGCCTATTCTTTGGAGGTCTTGTGTCGGGTCCCTGCTGCATGGTGACAGCTCAGCGCGTTCAGGGTCGGGCGACATTCGCGGTCCCGAAGAGCCATGTACCGCCTCGGATTCGTGGATGTTCTGGACCGCGATGCGGCCCAAAACCCAGGCGCCAGGAATTTCAGAAAAGCTTGACTGCGCCGGCGACTCAGGCGGGAGCGCTGAACTTGCCGCCGGTGTTGGTAAACTTGGGTTTCCCGTAGAGAACCGCATTTAACGAAGGCTTTGGATTCGAAGTCCCAAACTGGTAACCCACCTTCTTCACCGCGCTGAGGATTTGCTCCTTGGTGAGCGGGGAATCCTTCGTCACTTGCATAATCGTCTTGCGAAGGGAAAGAGAATTGCGAGTCCGTCGACCGCTGGCATTGGGCTTAACTTTCCCCAACCCAGGCGCCCCGACTAGAACCCGACGCCCACGCCCCCTAGCGGCAGGAGCCACCGGTGAGGGCTCCGTTGTTTTTGGGGAGGGCCCATAGCTCAAGGCATCATTGATCTGCGCCAGACGTGCCTCATGCCATGCCTTTTCTTTCAGCAGCGCGTCGCGTAATTCGACATACTTCTTTAACGGATCCATTTTCAGCTTCTTTGTTTTCATCCTCTGCATAGATAGAGAAACCATAGAGTGGTGGCAAGACTCATTAAATTTGGCCTCGAACACTGATCCACTTCTTATCGAGCTGTTAAGTATTATATAACCCAGTATGATGCCGGAGTTTTGTTGACTGACAGCCCGCCCGTCGGGTGCATGACTTGACGCGACCGATCACGGATGAACAAATCGGCCAGCATTGGAGAGAACCAGTGCGGATTGTCCAGGTAATTTGGAGAGCCTCGTTAGCTTTGCGGGCGACGGTAAACTTTGTGTATCGCCGCCTGGTCCGTGGCTTTGATGATCATCTCATCAATGCACACATGGGGTGGCCTGCTAGCCATCCAAACCATGGCCTCCGCCACATCCTCTGCCAGCAGCGGGTTCACCCCGGCATAAACTTTGTTGGCTCGTTCCACGTCTCCTTTGAATCGCACAATGGAAAACTCCGTTTCGGCCATGCCTGGATCCAAAGTACCAACGCGAACCCCAGTGCCGCATAGTTCCAGACGCAGGGCACGCGTGATTTGCAACTCTGCGGCCTTCGCCCCGCAATACGCCGACCCACCCTCATAAGCCACTCGACCGGCGATGGATCCCACATTCAAAAGCATGCTGCCCGGAGCCTTTGTGAGGAAGGGAATCATCTGCCGCGTCATTCTCAGAACCCCCAAAACGTTGGTTTGAAACATCGTCTCCCAGTCCTCGTCCTTGCCTTCCGCGACGGTGTCGATCCCCAGAGCGCCGCCTGCATTATTCACCAAGACATCCAAGGTGGAGGTGTGCGTACCCACCCACTCCGCAAACGCAGCAACGCTGCCCGTCTGGCTGACATCCAGGGGATGATGAACCGCCAAGCTGGCACCCTCTCGCTGGGCGTGAGCCGCTACATCCGCCAAGCGGTCAGACCGCCGGGCGCCGAGGAGAAGCTTGCACCCCTCCCGCGCAAAAGCCAACGCTGCCGCGGCGCCGAAACCGCTGGAAGCCCCCGTGATCAGTACCCATTTGTTTGCCAAACGTGAAGCCATCACAAGATCATCCACGGCAACCGACCTGCTGGCAAGACCAAGAACCCACCGTGCGAACCTCGGCGACAGATACGCGTTTTTGGCTCACTTCAAAAACCAGACCAAAATCGGCGCAATCACTAAACTCGGAAGATAATTGGCGATCTCAAGTCGCTTGATTTCCAACACCACCAACGCCACGCAAAAAACGAGAAGCCCCCCAACCCTCATGACTGAGTCCACAAGATCGTGCTGGTGCAGCGTGGGTCCGATCCACCGGGCAGCCAGGGTCAGTGTCCCTTGAAATGCGAGCAGCGGGATCACACTCACCAAGACACCCGAACCAAAATACCTTGTGAAAGAGACCGCAGCCAGTCCGTCCATCACTGATTTCACGATCAACGGTTTTGAATTCCCTGACAACCCCTCGATGAGAGCGCCCAGGATGGAAATTGGGGTCGCGCAAAAAAGGATCGCGCATGTCGTGACAACCCCATTTCTCTGGGAGAGGTTCCCGTCGGTAGTCTGTGTTTCAAAATGGCGCCTCGCCTTTTGTCCAAGCCAATTAAAACCCTTCTGCAATCGCAACCACTTGCCAGCAATATTTCCGAGGGTCAAGGAGGCCAGCAAGAGGCCTAATTGCCCCAGAACACGTTTGAAACCCCCTCCGAAACTGTCCCAGCAAACTCCAAGCCCGACCCAGACAATGGCCACGCCGAGCACAAGTTTCGCTGCCTGTTGGAAGGCAGGTGAGGGCTCTCTGCGGGTTCTCGTGCACCACAAAGATGCCACCCCAATGCTCACCGCATTTAAGATTGTTCCAA
>CANLCA010000473.1 GCA_947487925.1 Verrucomicrobiales bacterium
CTGGCGATCAAACAAACCCTGTATCGAACGGGCGGCGACCCAAGAGTCGTTGGAGCCTTGATGAATGCCGTCCGCAACGGCAAACAAGTCACGGCGGTGGTTGAGCTGAGAGCCCGGTTCGACGAGGCAAACAACATCCTTTGGGCGCGGCGTCTCGAGGAAGCAGGCGTGCATGTGGTCTACGGGCTTGTCGGCTACAAGATCCACGCGAAGTTGTGTTTGATCGTCCGCCGTGACCACGACGGCATCCGCCGCTATTTGCACTTGAGCACGGGGAATTATAATCCCACAACCGCGAAGGTCTACACGGACGTCGGACTGCTCACGTGTCATCCCGATTTCGGCGAGGACGCCACGAGCCTTTTCAACCTGCTCACGGGAATATGCCAGTATCAGGGGTCCAAGCAATTCCTGGTGGCTCCGTTCACGTTGCACGAGAAAACCCTGGAGCTCGTCCAACGTGAGACAGAGCACGCGCGCCGGGGGTTGCCCGCGCGGATTATTGCGAAGATGAACTCTCTCGTGGATCCAGAATTGATTCAGGCCCTGTACGGGGCGTCTCGCGAGGGCGTGCAGATCGATTTAATCGTCCGCGGGATCTGCTGCCTCAAGCCCGGGATACGCGGGGTCAGTGAAACGATCCGCGTGCGCAGCGTCGTCGACCGTTTTCTCGAGCACAGCCGGGTCGCCTACTTCGAGAACGCGTGCCGCGCCGAGGTGTATGTCGGAAGCGCTGATTGGATGCCCAGGAATCTTTTCCGACGGATCGAGGTGGTGTTTCCAATCCTGGATGGGAATCTGCGCCAGCGTTGCATCGACGAGCTCTTGAGCGTCAGCCTGGCGGACGGTGCGCGCGCGCGGTTTTTGGGTGTCGACGGAAAATATCGACTTCCCAGTGTCCCTCGCGGCGGCGTTCCCCGACGCAGCCAGTGGGAATTCATGGCGTTAGCCGGAACCACCCAGGCGACCAAGGCCATGCAGCCGTCAGGCCCCAAGGAACGCTATCCCCGCGTGAAACTAGCCAAACCTCCCTTCCCCAAGGGTTCGAAATGAAGCAGCAACCGCGGCCTTTGCAAAAGGTTCGCTTGCCTTAAGTCTTTGCTTGTGAAAAATTTCACGAACTTGTCTATGGCACATGTTAAACTGCATATTCCGGGTCCCGTTGAGGTGAGCGAAAAGACCTTTGCCGCATTCTGTTCGCCGATGGTGGGTCATCGGGGCCAAGGGTTCAAAGATCTCTACGCGAAAGTCCAACCCCGGCTTCAAACCCTTTTCCAAACGCGACAGCTTGTCTACCTGAGCACCTCGTCTGCCTGGGGAGTGATGGAGGGTTCCATCCGCAACCTTGTGGCCAAAAGGGTTCTCTGCTGCATGTGCGGTGCTTTTTCCGACAAATGGCTTGATGTCGCGCGCCGCTGCGGCAAGGAAGCGGAAGGCCTCCAAGCCGAGTGGGGCCAGCCTGTTCGAGCGGAGCTCATCGACAAGAAACTGGCCACGGGCGGGTTTGATGCGCTCACGCTGATCCATAACGAAACTTCGACAGGCACCATGAGTCCGCTTGCGGAGATCGCGAAGCTCAAACAAAAGTATCCGGAGGTGATGTTCATCGTGGATGCCGTGAGCTCACTCAGCGCGGTCGAAATTGATTTTGACGCCCTGGGAATCGATGTGCTGCTGGCGGGCACACAAAAAGCTTTTGCGATGCCCCCCGGTTTGACGGTGTTTACCTGCTCCCAGGCGGCCCTCGCGAAAGCAGCCACTTTGAGGGATAGAGGCTACTATTTCGACTTCATCGAATTTCAAAAAAATGCCGAGCAACATATGACCCCGAGCACCCCCAGCATCGGGCACGTGTACGCTCTGGCCTCAAAGTTGGAGGACTTCTTCGCAGAAGGCCTCGAAGCTCGCTATGCGCGACACCTAGCCCTGGCCGTGAAAACCCGCGATTGGGCCCTATCGCGCGGTTTCACGCTCTTCCCCGAGCCGGGTTTCGAGTCAGTGACCTTGGCTTGCGTGAACAACGGGGCCAAGCCAGGGGGACGGGTTGTCGACGCGGCCAAGCTGCAAAAACTTGTCAAGGATCAGGGCATCCTCATCGACGGCGGGTATGGGAAGATCAAGGGCACAACATTTCGCCTCTCCAGCATGGGGGATGAAACGGGAGCGACCATGCAACGTCTCTATGACGCCCTGGATGAGGCGCTCAAACAGTTGTCCTGACCCTTAACCCAGCGGTTGCCCAGGGAGAACACTCGCAACATTTTGGAGATAAGATCTTTCCAAGTCGCTCCCCAGGCCCATCAAGGAGCTGCCTCGTTCCTCCAGCCCATGGTCGATCTTCACACAGCCCAAGCGCCGTTTTCAGGATTAAGGCTGAGGGTTTGGTGGACTCAGGGGGTCACGGCCAATCGTTCCTCATTGGATTCGCGTTTCATCAGCACGCCCTGTTCCTTGTAAGGTTTCAGCATAAAATGCGTCGCGGTGGAGAGCACTCCCTGAACTGTTGCGAGCTTTTCCGAAACGAAGGACGCAACCTCTCTGAGGTTGCCTCCCTCCACCACCACAAGCAAGTCGTAGCCCCCCGACATCAGATAACACGAGTGCACCTCCGAGTATTTTGCGATGCGCTCGGCCAAGCGGTCGAATCCGCCGCCTCGCTCCGGGGTGATTTTGACTTCGATCACGGCCCTCACCGTGTTAAGGCCAAGGGGTTCCTCGTTCAACACAGCCCGGTAAGCCAGGATGATTTGGTCGTCCTCGTAGCGTTTGATCTTGGAACGGACCTCGTCCTCAGGCACTCCCAGCATGGTGGCGAGGTCGGCGGGCTTTAAGGAAGCGTTCGTGCGCAGTAGTTTCAACAACGGATCCATGCCCGGATCTAACCACGATCGTTCGCGGCCGCAATAGTTTATTTTGGAACTGTCCGGCAAAAGCGGTTAGGCTTGGCCTGTGAAAAACCTCCGGTCAGTACTTCGATTCGGCTGGCCTTACATGCGCCGCTATAGGAGCAGGCTTGTCGCTGGTGTGCTTCTGGGGGTCTTGTTCGGCTTTTCCAACGCGAGTTTCGTTTGGGCGACGAAAACGGTGATAGGCCGCATGGACCCCGCGACTCTCACGGAAGGGAAGTCCCCTGCCGCGCGTGAAGCCGGACCGGTTGACGAGGGATTGGGGATGCGATCCCCGGCACAACAACCTCGGTCGTTACTCGCGACCATCAAGGGAGGCCTGGAGCGGCAGACTTTCGACGCTCTGGACCCGTGGCTGCCGGCGTTGGGCCGGCCAGTGGGGTGGAGGCAGATTATCGGTGGATTGCTTTTTTTTCCCGCACTCGTGGCGATCCGTGGATTCGTCGGTTACGGAAGCAGCACCTGTTTGGGATGGGTTAGCGAGCGCGTGGTAAATGATTTGAGAGTCGAGGTTCTTCGCAAACTCAGCAGCCTCTCCCTGGACTTTTTCAATCGATCAACCATGGGGGACCTGATTACGCATGTGAACGGCGATACCGCGTCTCTGCAGCGGTGCTTGAGCCTCGGA
>CANLCA010000474.1 GCA_947487925.1 Verrucomicrobiales bacterium
CATCGGCATCTTCAGAGACCACTCGTTGGGGTGACTGCAAAGGATGCACGTTTCCGCCACGACTTTGGTCCCTTTAAGCACGGGTGAAAGCAGTTTGATTTCCTCGCCAATCTGGCTGATTTCACGGTAGACCCGGTTGTCACCTCGGCCATCGTGGGTGAGGACGCCTCCATAAAACTTTTCGGATCCGATGCGGGGCTGGCGCCAGAAGAAGTAAAGAACCCCCGTAACACCACGGGAAAGCAGTTGGTAAGTGAACAGCCGAACGACGCCCGGAGCGACCAGCGAGTTGACCTCCTGCCAGTTCACATTGCCGGCCTTCTGTTCGATGACCCAAAATCCTTCCTCGCCGTCCGGAGTCTTGCCCGCGGACTTTTTCAAGGAACGCATCATGTCGACTTCGTAGGCATTCTCGGCGGACTTGGACTTGATGGTGGCGTAGCTGTCGAGGGAAACGAAGTCCAAGACGTCGGCCATGTCGAAGTGGTCGAAATTTCTGGAAAGCGCGCGGAGGTTGGTGGTGACTGGAATGCTTGGAGTGAGTCCCTTGATCAAGTCCGCCTGCATTTTGATGTACGCGACGCAGGTGTCGCTGGAGAAACGCAGCCAATCGATAAGGAGCGCCGGGTTATGGACTGTGGGAGTCACCATGGGCATGGGAACTTGGGACCAATCGCTGACGATCTGACCCCAGAACCGGAGCCCCATAAGGGTGTTCAAGTTGTCGAGGGTCTCGTATTTGGCTTTGAGCCATGCCTGCCAGTCGTTCCGAGTTTCATCGTTAAAAGAGGTTTCGGTTTTGTGGCCGCCAATGCCGTTGTCGAGTTGCCAGGCTACAAGATGAGAATGGTGGCCGAGCGCGTTGACCATGGCGGTGATGATTTTGTTCGAATAGCTCCAGTAGATGTTGCTATTCAGACAAACGGCCCTCCGGGTGCCTTCGTGGAGCACGAGGCCCCGCTCATCCTTGGGAAGAATTTCGGGGTGTTTCTTTGCGAGCCACAAGGGGGGTGCGGAGGTTGGAGTGGTTAGGACGATCTGGATATTGTGCCGAGCCAGAACATCCATGACGCGCTGCATCCATGCGAACTCGAAACGGCCTTCTTCGGGCTCGCAGAGACCCCAGCAAAACTCGCCGATTCTCACGATGTTCACGCCAGCGGCCACCATCAGCTGGGCGTCGCGTTCCCATCGGGACTCGGGGCTCTCCTGTGTTCCAGCAAAGGGATAAACCCAATGCTCCGGGTGGTAATCAACTCCGAAGTGCATGATTCAAGGTGGAATTTGGGTCGGTGTGAAAAGAGCCTAGCCGTTGTGAGATCTTGCGCAATCCCAATTTTGACAATCCGCCACCTCTGGCCGGCTCGAGTTCAGGCTCTTTTTTCACTGTACTCGAGCAAGGTTCCTGGGCTCCGTTCACATCCAAATAGGGAAGGTGTTCTGTTTCACTGGGTCGGGACAACGGGCATTCAGGCGATGATTTTGCGAACCGCGTAGCCGGAGACATCCGTGAGTCGAAAATCCCGCGCATTGTAGCGGAAGGTCACTCGTTGATGGTCCAATCCGAGCAATTGGAGGAGGGTGGCATGCAGATCATTGACCGAGACTCGGTTGACAGCGGTTTTTTGGCCCACCACGTCCGTTTCACCATGGTGAACACCCCGTTCGACGAGCCTTCTCGCCATCAGGCATTTTTTTGCGAGCACATGGGTCGAAGCGATCGCGAGGAAACCACTCGAACGAAGGGGGAGTCTCATCTCGAAGAGCCGAGGGGCGCGAAGTGACTGCGGCGTGCATGCCTGAGGAGTTTCTTGAATCGGTGATTGTCGGAGGATCCTAAAGACCGCGGAACGCTGAAGCCGGAGAGAATTTTGGGGCTGATCCACTCGAAAAGCGATCGCGTTCGGCTGGAGATTCGCGCTCCTCCTCCCCTCCTCCTCGCTCGCAATCGTGATCTTGGAGCATTCCTCGTGAAGGGTGAGGTGAGACTCGGATTACGATTAGGATGAGCGGTCCACAAACATCTACTTCGCAGGTTTCAGGGGAGTGACCCCAAGGTTCTTCTCGAGCAAGGCGTAGAGGTCTTCTGGGCGAGCCAGGGGACCGACGTTGACGATGTCTCCAATCACCAATTGCGGCATCCTCTGGGAGCCCGTGATGTTTCCATTAAGCTCGTAGAGGGAGATGCCGATTTGGAGTGTTCGATCGACCCACGGATCCGCGAGAGCCGCCTTCAAAGGTTCCGCCCCCGCGATTTGGCGGGCTTTTTCCTGGGCCTGTTCTAGAGACGGCGTTTCGCGTTGTTCAAAAATCCATTCATCGAACTGGATGAACGCGGCATTGCTGACTCGTCGCATGGCGAGGCCCAGCTTCGCAAAGTCACAGGCTTTTTCATGTTTCTTTGTGGTTTTCCTCACCAAAGGGTTACATTTTCCGTCGAGCGGCATTGGCAGAGAAGCGATGGCCAATTGGCTTCCGTAATGTTTGACTGCGGCGGCCAGGTTTTTGTGCATATCCCGGCAATCAGGGCATGTGTAATCGAAGAGACTCACGAACACGCGGCTGGCGGAGTCGGACCCGAGCCTGGGAAGCTCGCGCATGTCCAGCTTAAAGGTCCCTTTGTGTACTCGAACCAGGTTCATTTTGTGAGGAAACGTGGCTTGAGTGGCCGCCAGAGCCGTCACCAATGCGATCCCTGCCACCGCAGCGGCAGCGGCGTGAGTCTTGTGGAGAAAGTATTCAGGACGTGTGGAAGGGTCGATTCCTACCGTGCATCGGTACGCGGCGACCAGGCAGGCGACGGCGGCGACGACTGCACCGAGGTGCGCGGACACGCAGAACTTGCAGACCGCGCCGATCTGAAACACCTGGAGCCCGACGAACCAGAGAGCTGCCGCGACGAAGGAAACAGAGAGCATCACAGCGAGCAGCCACGGCCGGGCTCGGAACCGCGTCGTCTGCGCCGGGACGAGTTGGAAAGTTGTGATGAACAGGATGCCGTAGGCGATCAGCGCAGGCGCGCTGACGGGGACGTTTCCCAAATAAGCCCAATGACTTCCTAGGACGCGATCGCAAGGGGAGCCGGGGCCGCACCCTCCGACACGCTCTTGCGTGAGGGCGTGCCAGAGCAAGTAAGCAGCGACGCCTCCGGCCAGAAGGAGCCCCCCTCGGGCGATCCAAAAGGCCTTGATCAAGAATGCGCGGTGAGGTGGGGCGGCCGCCTTTTGTGAGGGTTGAGTTGATTTTCCGTGCGCGCGCTTTTTTGACATTGAGTTGGGCGTTCCGTTTGTTGGGGTCGTTTTGTTAACCCTCAGATTCCGCGAATTTGGTCGGGGCGTCCACGATCTTTTTTCTTCACCCCGTTCGCCCATGTTCCAGTCAATCAAGTCTGGTGTCCGGGCAGGTTCGGACCCCAGTAAAATCGGCTGAAATCGTGATCAGGATCCGCAACCCCAACTCCTCCATTTTTCGGGGCGCAAATCTCGGGTGTTGCCCTTGAGGCAGAGGGATGGATGAGGATGACGATTAAGAGC
>CANLCA010000475.1 GCA_947487925.1 Verrucomicrobiales bacterium
ATGACCTGGATGGGGACGGGCGAATGGACTTGGTTGTGACGAGCTACGAGCAGTGGCCGGAGTCGAAGCAAACGTTGCGCGTTTACCAGAATCGATTGCAAGAGGCCGGCAATTGGATCGGGTTTCGCTTCAGGGCGGAACGCGATGGCCAATCGCCGATCGGCTTGCGGGTGAGCATTCGCTATGCGGGAAACACTTCGGTGCGGGACGTCGTGACTGGTGATTCCTACCGTTCACAACACGCGGACAGCGTGCACTTCGGGCTGGGCGCTGTCACCCGGGTTGAAAGTGCCGAAGTGCGGTGGCCGAGTGGGGGGAAGGTTATGCTTCACGATCCAGCCGTGAACCGATGGCATCCTCTCCGCACCCCTGATGAGCCGGTTGCTCGACCTGTCCGATGATGGGTGGACTTCTGCTAGCGGAAGGGGATCAATTGCACTCGTTCGGTATACCATTTCGAATCGAGTTTTCCTGCTTCGTCCCATCGCTTGACGGCTGGATAAACGTATTTTCCAGCCGGATATTTTGATGTGCCGCTCAACCATTTATGAATCTCCGAGTGACCGTCGGCGAAGGAGAATCCGCAGGCTCCATTGTGGAAGGAGGCGGGCAGATCCTGCCATTGCCCCGCATTGGGGTCGTTGATGAAAAAGGCGTCGTTGTTCGAATCAGGATGCTCATCCAGAGTCAACCAGGTTTGCGAGGGCTGCGGGACATCGGTTGTTTTGAGGAACTGCCGGTAAGCGCCGCCAAAAGCCCAACTTGCCCCTCGCGTTGAACTTTCGAGGTTGTCCGACCGCCCGAACAGGGCGTTCATCGAGTTGCTGCGCAGACGCGCCTTCCAGCCTTTGGCCCGCTGTTGCGGGCTAACGTAGATATCAGCCGGACATTTATAAATCGCCAGCGCGGCCGTGGTGTATGGGGAGAGCACACCGCTTTTGACCCATTCCACGTTGGTGACGCTCTGGGCATCGATCGAGGTATCAGCGGCCCAGGTCATGATGTTGTTGACCCAATTGTTGAATTTCTTCGAGGTGATGGCGGCTTGCGTGTCGGGGATTGTGAAATTATTCGCGACGCGTTCCTCAAAGTCCCCCGCATAAAGATGCCAAGCGAGCGCCAGTTGTTTGTTGTTGCTCATGCACGAGATGCCTTGCGCCTTGGTCTTGGCTTTGGAAAGGGCGGGGAGGAGCATTCCTGCAAGAATCGCGATGATGGCGATGACGACCAGCAATTCGATGAGCGTGAAGCCACTGCAACGGGCGGGTGGAGAAGGATGTTTGATATTCATACGAGGCATTGTGGGTGTTCGGATTGAGGGGATAATGATGCATTTTTAGGTTTTTGCAAGCGCTCCATGAGTTTCTCAAATCCGCTGATTTCCATCGTCCGATGGGAAGATGTTTGGGCTCAGAAGGCCACTTGGGGATTCTTTCTTCACCAGTCCACCCGAGATGCCTTTGGATGCGGTGCAATCAATTTCCTCCCTTGCACCACAGACTTTGGACTGGCTATCCTGGAGGTTGTCTTTTCCATGACAACACTTCGGTTGCCTGAAAGGGATTCGTTACACTTATGCTTTCAATTCGAATCGACTCAGCTGCCGCGACCTTAGTGACCCTGTTCTTTTTTATGACTGTGGCCACTTCACGTCCGTTGGCAGCTGCCGGAGGGGAAGAAGTTATTCGCGGTCCGGTCTGGTCTGGGACAGTCCGCGGGAAAGGCCGGGACGCCACCGTGGCGATGAAGGGCCTCGCGATCACACTCAGTTCGAAGGAGAAAGCTTACATATGTTACGACAGCGACCTGATGCGGCCTTCACTTGCATGGACGGGCGAATTCCTCGATTTCGGCAACACACTGACCAAGATTGAGTGGCCTCCGCCTCCTCAGGTCAAGGGCACCCCGGTGTTTTCAACCAAAGAAGCCCCGGGTTTCTCGATGGGTGACGATTATGGAGATCCGCGCCCGAGGCACCAGGGGCCACTCCCCAAGGATTTGGCGCATTACAGCGGACTTTATGTGGACGGCGACAAAGTGGTGCTCCGATACACCGTTGGGACTGGGGAGGTTTATGAATTACCCGGCTTCCGAGAGGCCTCGGGTCTGAAGCTTTTCACTCGGACACTGCGGGTTCGCGGGGCCAAGGCGCCACTTTCGATCGCGCTCTCAAAACTTGCGGGTGATGGAGGATCGGCAACCGATCTGAAAGTGACCCAGGAAGGGGCTACTACGGTAATCGTCTCGGGGAGCGCGCCGCGTTTGGCGATCGGAATCACCGGGGGTTCGGGCAAGGCGATTGTGGACTTGGACAATCAGCTTTGGTTCAAGCTGACAAGACTGTCGCGAGACACACGGCTCAAAATCACTCTCGCCGGGATTTCTTCCGACACAGAAATGGAAACGTTCCGTTCCTTGATGCGCCAATCTGGCGAGGTTGAGGACTTGATGGTTCATTGCAAGGGGGGGCCTGCTCGATGGGGTGCGCCGGTTGAAACCAAGGGCGCCGTTGGGGAAGGCGATGGCCCCTACCTGGTGGACAGCCTTTCTGAGCCCGTGCCGAATCCGTGGAATGCGCGCACCTTTTTTGGTGGGTTCGACTTCTTTCCCGATGGACGCGCGGCGATCTGCACTTTCCATGGGGATGTGTGGGTGGTTTCGGGTTTGGACCAGACCCTGAACAAATTAAGTTGGAAACGTGTGGCGGTGGGATTGTTCCAGCCATTGGGGCTCAAGGTGGTGAAAAACCAGATTTACGTCCTAGGTCGGGACCAGATCACGAGACTTCATGATCTGAACAAAGATGGCGAGATGGATTATTACGAGAATTTCAACAACGACACGATCGTGACCCAAAACTACCACGAGTTTTGCCTGGATCTGCACACGGATTCGGAGGGCAACTTCTTCTTTGCGAAAGGGGCGCCGTGGACACCCGATGTGACGTCCCCGCACCAGGGCACACTGATCAAGGTTTCGAAGGACGGCCGGCGGATGGAGGTTTATGCAACCGGCTTTCGAGCGCCGAATGGAAGCTCGATTGGTCCTCGGGACGAGATCACGGTCAGCGACAACCAGGGGCACTGGATGCCATCCAGCAAGGTTAACTGGGTGAAAAAGGGCGGGTTTTATGGAATGACCCCAAGCGCAGCGTTCGCTGAGGATGACACGTGGAGGCACCAATTTCGTTGCGAACCCAAGCGAAGGCGACTCCCTGAAGACCTTTCGTTACAAGGCCTGGGATAAAGGTGCGCCACAACCGGAGGATTATGATCGCCCATTGAGCTGGCTGCCGATGAATATGGATAACTCCAGCGGGGGCCAGGCCTGGGTCACGAGCTCAAAGTGGGGGCCTTTCCAGAACGATCTTCTTTTTATGTCCTATGGAAGATCAGTTGTGTTCGGCACGGAGGATGCTTCTGAGTGTCTGCTGGGCGTGAGCGGTGGAATCTGGTGAAGATGGGAGAGAGGTAGGGGGCGTGGAGGGATGGAATTGGGGCGGCAGATTTTTGCTTGCGTACAAGC
>CANLCA010000476.1 GCA_947487925.1 Verrucomicrobiales bacterium
GTATCTTGCCACGCGAGGAATCTGGGCGCATAAAAATCAGCGCTCGTCTTGTGGAAGGGCAACATCTGGAGTTGAGCGTGCGTGATGATGGTAATGGCCTGTCTCCGGCCAACGGAAAACCGGAACGCGAAGGCATCGGGATCAAAAACGTCCGCTCGCGACTGGCGCAGCTTTACAGGGGTGCTGAAAAGTTCGCTGTCGAGAATGCTTCTGGTGGCGGCGTGGAAGCGCGCATCTGCATCCCGTCCTGCACGATTCCCCGCTCCCAAGCACCGCGAGTCGTTGGCCTTTCGGCATCGGAAGGCGGCAAGGCCGACCCGCCGTTGCCGCGGGAGGTTTCCGTGCAGCCGGAAATGTTTTGAACTCAACTGCGATGCGACAATGCCCCAAATCTCAAGCGCAGTGGGAGGGTCGGTGACGAACTTCCCAGCGAGTTTTGTTGCCGCCATCCTGCCCCGGTTCAGGAACAACGAACTTGCCATTGAGTTTTGGATCACGGGGCATAGCCGGGAGGAAACCAATCCGTTGACAGAGCCGCTGGGCCGTAGTGTTTTCGGGCTGCTGCTCGATGATGCCGCGCTTGTGTTGGCGGCCTTCGTTGTTTTAAGTAGGGTGATTGGCAGATCCATTCACAAACTCGGACCCATCGCGGAAGTCCCAGTCGACACTCCCAACGATCCGTGTAGGTTACTTCCAATGCGCTTTCAAGAGGAGCCTATTTCGATGGTTGTTTGGACCTCTGACTTCGTTATTCGATCGTTTTCCCTCATTCACGGGACGGATAGACGCCTCACCTGCGACTCGTCAGAGATTCAGATTCCTTCAGGACTGAATCGTATCTTGAGAGCGAATTGGAATAAGCCATGACTCTCCGCACGCTCATAGTAGATGACGAAGCGCATGCGCGGGCGCGTCTTCGGCATGCGCTCAAGGACGAGCCAGACTTCGTGCTCGTCGGCGAGTGTGCCAACGGCCGCGAAGCCCTCGAAGCGATTCGCCGGGAGCAGCCCGACCTGGTCTTCCTAGACATTCAGATGCCACGGCTGACGGGCTTCGATGTCTGCGCGCAGTTGGGCGAAGGCGGCGCACCCGTTCCGTTTATCATTTTCTGCACGGCTTACGATCAATACGCCCTCAAAGCCTTCGAGGTTCACGCCATTGATTACCTGCTGAAACCATTCGACCGGGAGCGGTTCAATCAGGCACTCGACCACGCCCGGGCGCAGTGTCGCCGCGCGAAGAACACCCCAGCGAACCCGCGTCTCGCCGACTTGCTCAAGGACCTCCATGCCGGCTCAGAGCGACGTGACCGACTGGTCTTCAAGCAGGATGGCTGCGTGGTCTTCGTTCGCACCGAGACGATTGACTGGCTGGAGGCGGACGGCAATTACGTGCGCCTCCATTGCGGCAGCGAGACGCACTACGTCCGCGAGACGCTGGCGAGTCTCGAGGCGCAGTTGTCGGCGGAGAAATTCATGCGCCTGAGCCGCTCGACCCTCGTGAACCTGGATCGCGTAAAGGAATTTCAGCCGCTTTTCTACGGCGATTACTCGGTGCTGCTGCTCAACGATGTAAAACTTTCCATGAGCCGGAGCTATCGCGACCGGTTAGAAAAAATGTTGGCGAGGCGGTCCTAGCGGCGTGGACACGGCGAAATCTGGCCCCCGCTTTCAGGTTCAACAACTCACGTTGTGCTGCAGGGGGCGGTGGATGAGTCGGAAGATTCTCGAATCAACCGCCTCGCCGCCAAGATTCACTGCCGACTTCCCGATTGTTCAATCGCCCGATCTGCCGCGCCGCGACATGTTCAAACTACCCGGCTGATAGGGCTAACGAGGGGATCAGTTGGATAGAGTCGTCCAAATCATTTAGAACCTGATGGGCGAGTCCTCGCTGAGCACAGGCAGCTTGAGTGCGAAGATGAGCTGAAGCGCAGGAATACGTGCCGAAACTGGGCCCAACCTGATCGCTTTGCATGGATACTTTGATACTTTGCGTGTTCCTTCGAATTCCTTGCTTGAACACCCTGGAGGGTTACATTGGTTCTATGAATCGCTTTCCCGTCGTCCTAGCGATCGCTCTCCTTTCATTAGGATGCCTCGCCGCTGAACCACCTCCCGCGTTGCCTTTGGGTTCATCCGCGCCGGACTTTAGCCTGCTTGGCGTCGATGGTCGGCACTGGGCGCTCAAGGATTTTTCCGCAGCGAAGTTGCTCGTGGTCGTTTTTACCTGCAACCACTGCCCCACGGCGCAGTACTATGAGGAACGCATCAAACAGCTTGTCGTGGATTATCGTGACAAAGGAGTCGCGGTGGTGGCCATCTCACCGAACGATCCGAAGGCCGTCCGCCTGAACGAACTGGGATACACGGATCTCGGCGATTCCTACGAAGACATGAAAATCCGCGCCCAGCATCGCGAATACAATTTTCCATATCTCTATGATGGCGATACCGAGACGGTTTCGCGCGCCTACGGGCCTGCCGCGACACCGCACGTTTTCATTTTCGATTCCGCGCGCAAACTTCGATTTGTCGGGCGTATTGATGATTCTGAGCGCGAACAATTCGTGAAAACTCGCGACACCCGCATCGCGCTCGACTTGCTTTTGAGCGGCCAGGAACCGGTCGTCGCCCAGACCAAAGTTATCGGGTGCTCCGTCAAGTGGGCTGCCAAGGCCGACGCCGGGAAAGCGGAGTTAGCCAAGTTCGCCTCCGAGCTAGTGGGACTTTCAAAGATCGATGCCAAGGGTCTCAAGGCGCTTCGAAAAAACGATTCTGGCAAGCTTCGGCTTGTGGGCTTTTGGGCGACGTGGTGCGCCCCCTGCGTGGCTGAGTTCGATGAATTCGTCACCATGAATCGAATGTATCGCCAGCGCGAGTTTGAGTTGGTGATGGTCGCGCTCAACCGTCCTGACGAAGAAAAGGGCGTGCTCGAATTCTTGCAAAGACATCAGGCATCCAATAAGAATCTGATCTTTGCCTCGCCCGACCGCGACGCTCTGATCGACGCCTTTGATCCGAAATGGCAGGGAGCGGTGCCGCTCACAGTGTTGATCCGCCCGGACGGAACTATTGCTTTTCAGGAAACGGGCACCATCGATTCGCTCGCCCTGAAACGAACCATCGTCAAGGAGCTGAACGCGATCAAACCTTGGTGATTAGTGCCATCGAAAGGTCCTTCAACCGATCGAAAATGCTCCGGTGTTCCTGTAAGCGGAGGATCTCCGAGGATGGGCAGGCAGTCGTTTGGATTAACTCTTTTCCGAAATTGATCTCCCCTTGGTGTTTCGTTATCGTCGCCGCAGGTACACGATGTCCTTGATATTGCAACACGACGGCGATGCTTGGTTTGTAGTTCTCGCAGGACTCGGCGAGGCGGGCTTTCAGGTTCGGCTCCTTCTTATCCGTTCAGCGACCTGTTTGCTGGGAGGAATGGAAGGCCGCAACTCTGGCGATCCTGACCTCTGGAAACCTGGTTCACCCCTCCCCTCCACCCCACGTTTTTCCCCCCAACTGTGA
>CANLCA010000477.1 GCA_947487925.1 Verrucomicrobiales bacterium
AGCCTCAAGAAAACACTCTGGGCCTTCACCGGCAACCGCATCGCCGTGCGCTTCGAGTATGAGAGTATGAGTTTCATGACGCCATCGGCCAGCGGTTCCGCGCCCACGGCAATGAGAACTGGGAGTTCGCCGCCAACGGCCTCATGCAGCGCCGGTTCGCCAGCATCAACGATGTGCTCATCACCGAAGCCGATCGGAAGTTCCGCAGGGAACCCACGAATTAATTGGATTCGCCATTCGTCCGCTCCCGCTCACTCGCACTCGGCGCATTCCGTCTTCCCTCGGGGGGCGCAGTCGATGACCCTGCCGCGCCGGTCAAACTCGAAGGTACAGCATTCGGTGAGCAACTTCTTCAATTGCTGGCGTCCGCGTTGCACCCGCGACTTCGCACCGGAGAGCGAGATGCCCAGCCGCCCGGCGAGCTGCTGCTGCTTCAGGCCCTCTAACTCGGTCAGCACTAGCGCCTCGCGATACGGCTCCGGCAGGCTGTAGATCATGCGCAGGAATGCCGACTTGAGTTCTTCGGTTTCGCTCGTTTTGGATTCCTCCTCCGCGGCTAGCGACTCCGGCACTTCCACCGTTTCCTTGCGGGTCCGATAGTGGTCAATGATGGCGTTGCGGGTGATCAGATAGATCCAGCCTGGCAATTTGGCCGGATCCTTGAGCTGGCCGAGCCGCGCCTGAAGTTTCACAAAGACATCCTGCAAGATGTCCTCCGCCGTGGCTGGATCAGCCACCCGCGCCCGGATGAACTGTCCCAGCTTCGCGGCGAATTCGTGCCAGATTTGTTCGAGGTCGGCGTTCATCATTGACGTTCCGGTTTCACGGCTGCGATGGTGGCCGATCCCAGGAATTCTTCAATCTTTCGCCCCGGAAACCAGCCCCCGATAATCTCGCGACTGCCGTTCTTCGCTTCAATGCGAATCTGTGTGAATCCCGCCTGCGCCAGCCAGGCTTTCAGTTCGTCCGCGGTCGAAGCGCCCGCCACGCAACCGGTGTAAAGCTCCCAATCTTTGCGCAAGGGCTCGGGGATTTCCGCCAATGCCACCACATCCGAGATTGCCAGCCGCCCCCCGGTCTTCAAAACCCGGAACGCCTCGCCAAACACACGCCGTTTGTCCGGCGAAAGGTTGATCACGCAGTTCGAGATGATCGCGTCCACGGAATCATTCGCCACCGGCAGACTCTCGATCTCGCCGAGGCGAAACTCGACATTCGCATAGCCGCCCGCGGCCTGATTTTTCCGGGCCTTGCTCACCATCTCCGGCGTCATGTCCACCCCGATCACCCGACCCGCCGCCCCCACCGCCCGCGCGGCCAGGAACGAATCGAAGCCCGCGCCGCTGCCCAAATCCAGCACCGTCTCCCCCGGCTGCAAGGCCGCGATCGCCTGGGGATTGCCACAGCCCAGCCCGAGATTTGCCCCCTCGGGCACCGCTCCCGTTTGTTCCAGCGAATAACCCAGCCCCTGGGAAACCGCATCCGCCCCACGCCCCGGTCCGCCGTCATCCGGCGACGTCCCGCAACAAGTCGGCGCGCAGCCGCAGCCGGCGTCCTTGCTGGCCACTTTGCCGTATTGCTCCCGCACCATCGTGCGGACTTCATCGTGTTCGAGTTCTGGTGTCTTCATAATGTCTTTCGTCTTTCGTTGGTTTCATTGACCGGCCGTCGTGACCGGTTCTGTCCATAAAGACGAGGAACCCCCGAAAAAGACGCAAACCTGGCGAAGTCCACATGCAGAAGTGCGAATTGCGAAGTTCAGTCAGTTCACCATTCCGAATTTGAAATCCCCTCCTCACAGCCACTCCGCGCACAGCCACTCCACCTGCGCGAGAACGGTCTTCACGGCTTCTTTCTGCAAGTCCGGCGGGTAGCCCCCGCGTAGTCGCCTTTGCCGCCGAGGAGCTCGGCGCGGTTTTAATCGATGGTGTCGGAAATGTATTTGAGGAAGATGAGGCCGAGGAGTCCTTGCGGACGGCCACCATTACATTCCGCGTGGGAAAAGTAGGATGCAGGCACTGCCTGCTCGGCGGCGAGCCAGAGCTTGGCCTCGAAGCCGAGGTTGGCGGTGCTGGAGTCGGCGGGTTTGCTGGAAACTTTGCGGGCCATGTTCAGCGGTGAGCTGCCGGCATTTCCAGCGCGGAATTGTCGGTGTCATTTCCGGATGGAGAGATCCAGTGCAGGCGGCATAATCGTCGGTTAACGTCCTCGCATGAAGCTCACTCCGTTTCCTCAAACGCGGGTTACTTTGGCCCCATGGTCTGCCAACGGCGCATCCACTTCTTCTTTCCAATTTCTCAGCTCTCGCGGCCGCCATCTGTTGAACGGCATGGACCCGGCTCGCCGTGCCAGGCTCCGCACGAGATTTCGTAGTTTCACGGCTAAATGTCGTAGCCGAACGATAAGTCGTAGTTGTACCTGGACATTTGTTTCCATGTTATTGCTGAGTTTTAAGGGGTTTGGACGAAAAATAGCGGTTGGCACGTGTCTTGTGTTAGGAGGTGGTGTCGGTGCTGAACGCGTCGACTCCGAAACGAAGAAAAGCAAAGCATACGCAACAAAAATAATCCCATGAAAACCGTGACTTTGAACCAGCAGACATTTGACTCAACCATCACCGCCAACACCCTGCCCGTCCTCGTGGACTTCTGGGCCGAGTGGTGCGGGCCCTGCAAGATGCTCGCGCCCGTGCTCGACGAGCTCGCCACCGGGCAGGAAGGCAAAGCCGTCGTCGCCAAGCTGAACATTGACGAAGCGCCGGAACTCGCCGCGCGTTTCGGCATCACCGCCATCCCCACGCTGATCGTTTTCAAAAACGGCCAGCCCGTGAAGACATTGCGCGGCGTGCAGTCCAAGTCCACCCTCGCCGCCTCGCTCGCAGCAGCCGTCTAAGCCCCGTGGACAAAACCCAGCTCAAACGAAACACCAACGCATGAACGCACCCGACCTCACTCAACGTCCGCCCCGCAGCCCGCGCGTCCGCCTTGGCGGTTACACCATTTTGCCGCGCGTGCTCGACAAAGCCCGTGCCGCGCTCGCCGGCCGTCTCGGTGACTACAAGTTCAACAACCCGCTCGACAATGTTCTGTTCGGCTTTGCCGGCGTAACCGCCGAGGCGTTGCTCGCGCAGGTGAAAACCGGCGCGGGCGATTTCGAGATGTTGCAATGGTTCAACATTCAGGCGAAGAAAGCCCCGCATGAAATCGCCGCCTGGAGCACGTGGACCGAGACCTTCGTCGAGAGCGATGTGGAAACCCGCGAATGGCTCGCCGGTCGGATCAAGGAAATGGACGCGCGTCGCACGGACATTCAGGCGTTGTTCGATTACCTGGACTTCGACGATTACGTTTCCTTTGGCGGGCCGGTGTGAAGAGGGAGCGCGGCGGTGTCGTCCTCGATCAGCCGCGCTCTGCGACGAACAATTCTCAACCATCAACTATCAAATCACCCTTATGGCCGACCGATTCATGCAAACAATGCTCACGCCGTCCGTCCTGGCGGCGCAGGAGCGTTA
>CANLCA010000478.1 GCA_947487925.1 Verrucomicrobiales bacterium
ACAGTCTGGCGCCGTGTTCAGGGCCATCACGCGAGGCGCGTTCAGCGGGCTAGGCGCGGAGTTCAACGCCGACGATCTCCCGGTCCTCGTGGGAGTTCGGCCTGACCAAAAATCGGTCCCTGTCCTTGGCTTAAGCGATGGTTCCAGGGATCAGTTGTTCCTTGCTCTGCGACTCGCGGCGCTCCAACGGCATCTTGAGCATCATGAGTCCATGCCCCTCATACTGGATGATCTGTTGATCACATTCGACGACGACCGCGCAAAAGCGATTTTGCCACAGTTGGGGGCGTTGGCTAGACGCACTCAAATCTTCCTCTTCACTCACCACGAACACCTCGTCGATCTCTGCGTCCAGACTCTGGGTAATGGTCGGTTCCACCTCCACCGCTTGGGCCACTCTCAGCCGCCATGATTCCATGGACTGAGTGGAGCTCCAGAGCGTTGGCGTTTCGGCATCTTCACGTTAAATCCCCGTGGACGTTTAGGTGCTTGGTTGAAATCGTTTTGACTCCCAGTCCCGTTCGTCTAGCCTTGGGCTGAACTTATCCTGATTATGAGACTCGGCATTAACACGTTTCTTTTTGTATCTCCTTTCACCAACGAGAGCACCAAGCTCTTCCCCCAGTTCAAGAAGTGGGGCTTTCAAACCATCGAAATCCCGGTCGAGGACCCCTCCCACATTGACCCGGCTCACGTCAAGGCTGAGCTCGACAAGAACGGTCTGGTTTGTGGTTCGGTCTGTGCGTGCATGGGCCCTGACAGGGATTTGCGTGGAACACCCGAGCAACAAAAGACCGGACTGGATTACATGCTCAAGCTCATCGACCAGATGGTGGTGCTGCATTGTCCGTCGCTGATCGGCCCTGTTTATTCGGCCGTCGGCCGCGCGGATGCCGTCCCCGAGAAAGAGTATAAACAGCAATGGAAAACGGTGGTGAGACACCTGAAAACTTTGGCGAGGTATGCGCAAAAGAACGGCCGTCAAGTATGCCTCGAGCCCTTGAACCGTTTCGAGACCGACTTCATCAACACCTGCGATCAAGGGCTTAAAATGATCGAGGACGTGGGCAATCCCGCCTTGAGACTGCACCTGGACACGTTCCACATGAACATTGAGGAGAAGAACCAGGCCAAGGCTATCCGAAAAGCCGGAAACCACCTCGGACACTTCCACGCCTGCGGCAGCGACCGTGGCACCCCAGGCAACGACCACATCGATTGGGCGCCGATTGTATCGGCCCTGAAGTCTGTGAAATACAAGGGTGACGTGGTGATCGAGTCGTTTACCACGGACGTAAAAGTAATTGCTCGCGCCGCCGCGATCTGGCGCCGGATGGAGCCCACCACGGAGGAGATTGCGGTGAAGGGCATCAAATTCTTGAAGAAAGCCCTCGCCTGAAGCGTCTGTATTGCCTGATTGAATCACCTTGAGTGGTCTGCACGAATCCCATTTATGAAACTTCCAACCTCCACATTTTTCGCCCGTGTTTTCGCGTTTGCTGCAATCTCCCTCTCCGCTGCGGAGCCCGGTTTCGAGAGTCTGTTCAACGGGAAGAACCTCAAAGGATGGGACGGAAATCCCAAGCTGTGGTCCGTGCGCGATGGGACAATCACAGGGCAAACGACCCAACAGGATCCTATCAAGGTCAACACATTCCTCATTTACACCAACGCGTTGCCCAACGATTTTGAGCTCCGTTTCAAATACCGGATCGTGGCTGGAAATTCTGGGATTCAATACCGGAGCAAAATCACCGACCCCCAGCAGTGGCGGGTCGGGGGCTATCAGGCTGACTTCGAAGCCGGCAAGACCTATTCCGGGATCCTTTACGATGAGATGGGAGTGGCTGGAGGTCGCGGGATCATGGCGGAACGCGGGCAGAAAGTCACATGGGGGGCGGATGGTAAAAAGCAGGTGACTGGCACCACCGGCAAAACTTCCGCGGAATTGCAGGAAGCGATCAAGAATGAGGACTGGAACAATTACGTGGTGACGGCCCAGGGTTACCATTTCGTGCATCAGATCAACGGAAACACGACCGTGGATGTGACGGATGAGGACGAGAAAAAGCGTCTGTCTTCCGGGGTGATGGCCCTCCAGATCCATGTCGGCCCCCCAATGACTGTGCAATTCAAGGACATTGAGATCAAAAAACTCAGGTAATTAGGAATTGCAACGGCTATGAAACTCATCCGGCTTGTTTCGATTGTGGCGTGGGCTTTGGGCGTTCTCTCCCTGGCAGAGGCTGCGGACAAAAAGATTCTAATTATTGCGGGCAAGGTCAGCCACGGCCCTGGGGATCATGAGTTTCGAGCCGGATCGTTGCTGCTAAAAAAGTGTCTTGATTCCGTTCCCGGGGTCCGTGCAGAAGTTCACCCCAACGGATGGCCCAACGATCCCGCGGCGTTTACCGGCGCTGATGCCGTCCTGATCTACGCGGATGGAGGAGGTGGGCACCCCGCCATTCAAGCGGATCGTTTGAAGTTCATCGATTCGCTTGTAAAACAAGGGGTCGGAATTGGCTGTGCGCACTACGGTGTGGAAGTGCCCAAGGGCGATCCAGGCGAGGCGATGCACCGTTGGATCGGCGGGCATTACGAGCATCAGTTTTCAGTCAACCCCATGTGGAAGCCTGAGTTTGTCGCATTCCCAAAGCATGCGGTGACCCGGGGAGTCAAACCCTTCGCGTTGGTGGATGAATGGTATTTTAACATGCGTTGGAAACACGACATGTCCGGGATCACGCCCATTCTGGTCGAGAAACCTTCCGAAAAAGTCCGCAAGGGCCCCTATGTCCACCCTGCGGGCCCTTACGAGCACATCGTCGCGGCGGCGGGTCGCGAGGAAACGATGATGTGGACCTACGAGCGGCCGGATGGTGGGCGTGGCTTCGGCTTCACGGGTGGGCACAAGCATGTCAACTGGTTCAATGAGAACTTTCGGAAAGTGGTGCTGAACTCACTCCTGTGGATCGCGAAGGCGGAGGTTCCCGAAAACGGCGTTCCCTCCAACATCCAACCCGAGGATGTGATCCAAAATTTGGATGCGAAGAATACGACGCCGGGCGCGGTGAACGTGACGGGCCTGTGGCGGTTCGAAGTGGAGACTCCCAATGGCAAAGGGACCCCTGAGTTTCAGATCGTGCACGCGGGCCAGAACTTAATAGGCCATTACAAGGGTCTCCTTGGTGAAGCGGAAGTCACAGGAGGCGTCTCGAAGGAAAAGGATCTACGCCTGAATTTTGTGGTGACCCGCGATGGAGAAGAACTCCCGATATTCTACACCGGGACCATAGAAAACGCCAGCTCCATGCAGGGAAAAGTAAAATTCGGCGATGTTGGAGAAGGGACCTGGACCGCGAAGCGGCAGTGACGTGACCTGACGTTTGGGGGTTATCAGCCAGTTTATGAAGAAACGCTTACTGCTCATTGTCCAGGTTCTCCTGCTCGGTCTCGGCGCCTCGGCGGCGGACCGAAGAATCGTGCTTCTTGCGGGTTCGGTCAG
>CANLCA010000479.1 GCA_947487925.1 Verrucomicrobiales bacterium
CCTCATTCAAAAGCCCAATATCCCCCTGGAGGCCGCAGCCAAGTCTTCCGGGGACAAGACAGTCCGCATCAAATGCATCCGGCGCACCGAATGCATGGAGGTCGGGCATGATCGCTTCGACGAAGTGGTGTCGGCTTTCCTTGGAAAGACTGGGGAAGCCAACATCATTTCCATCACCACCTTGGCCTACTCGCACGTGGACATCGGTTCACAGAAAATCCTCACTGATTACGGGGTGATGGTGGTTTACAAGGGGTAACCCTTGAAACGGCAGTGGCGCCGGGCGGATCTTCTCAAGAACCTAGAGATAAAGTGGTCCCAAGTCACGCACGGGAGCCACCAGGGGACTGCGTGATGGCTCGTCAAGCCTCTCCCAAGCAAGCCGCTGTCAATCTTCACCTCGCTCGACCACTATTTCCCGGGTCATGGGAACGAGGAACCCAGCCCACAGAAGGAGGAGCTTGACTTCGGGAACCCTGACAAACCCATCGGGTCACCGGGTTCATGCACCCCTCACAAGGAAAAACCTGGCTCCTTGAATCCTCTAGGTCGCCGTAGGGGCTACAGAGGCAGCGGGAGCAGCCACCTTCGAAAGCCGCTTCGTGAGCCGGGATTTCTTGCGGTCGGCCGTCGATTTGTGGACGATCCTGGTCTTCGCGGCCTTGTCGAACGCGGAGATGAGCGCCCTGAGCGCGGCATCGGCCTCCGGCTTCTTCCCGGCCTTGACCAGTTGGTTGTAGGACTTCTCCAATGATTTGAGGCGGGACTTCACGGCCTGGTTGCGAATGTGCTTCCTGGCGCTGCTCCGAACGCGAATTTCGGCTGACTTGGTATTCGGCATATTTCGACGGTCTGATTTAAATCAAGAGCTGGCCACGGTATCCCAACCCCCGCCAATGTCAACGGTGGCGTGAGCCCCACAAGGTTCCAGTTTTGTGGGCATCTCCGAAAAAGGTCCCTCCTTTAAGAGGCGTCCGGTCGAGTTGGGTAAGCAAATTCGCGCTTGGTCTTCATCAAATTGGGGTTAGGATGGGCCCCATGAATTCCCTTGCCGGACCCCGGAACTTCCGCGTTGGCTTTGCTCACAACGTTCGGAAAGCAAGGAGAGCAGGCCCGGCCATCGCCGCATGGTTCGTGCTGAGCATCCTGTTGACGCGGCTCGACGCCGCAGTCCCGGCTCCGTTGAAGCCGCCCCTCAAGGTGCTTTTTCTCACGGGAGGCGGCTACCACGACTATGAAAAACTCGCGCCCCACTTAACCGGCGGCATCAGCCAGCTCGTCCATGCCACATTCGAGATCAAATTTGGACTGGAGACCCTCAGCGACCCCAACTTTGGCGATCGCTTTGATGCCATACTCTACGATGTCTGCTTCGATGAGGCGCCGGATGCGATGCTGGAAAACGCGCTCAGGACGTCCCGAAACGGCAAGCCTGCGGTGATGATCCATTGCGCGGTGCACGCGTTCCGCCGTTCGCCCAAGGTTCGCGAATGGGAGACCTGCTGCGGCATGCGTTCGAAAGTGCACGATGCTTTCGGTCCATTTTCGGTTGCCAAACTCGATCCAGAGAGCCCAATCACGAAACACTTTCCGAGCGATTGGAAGACGCCCGGTGATGAGCTTTATCAGACGATTTCAATCGAACCACAGGCGCACCCTCTGCTGAAGGTGAAGAGTCCCCAGGACGGGCGCGAACACATCGTTTGCTGGACTTCCCGATTTGGCCAGGGGCGTGTGTTTGGCACGACCCTGGGCCACGATATGAAGACAGCTTCCTCGCCGGATTACCTTCGGTTGGTCGCAAACGGCCTCTTGTGGGCATGCGAGAAACTGGAACGGGACGGCAATCCAACTCGGGGCTACTCGGCCTCGCCAGCCACACGATAAGCGCTCCGTCATGCGTTTTGGCATCAATACCTTTCTCTTCGCATCCCCCTTCACCCAGCGAAGCACGCGGTTGTTTCCGCGTTTCCATCGATGGGGATTTGAGTCGGTCGAAATCGCGATTGAAACCTTGGACCAGTTTGATCCGGCCTATGTGAGGGCTCGGCTCGAACAACACGGGCTGGTGTGCGGCTCGGTCACGCCCTGCCTGGGGCCAGACAAGGATCTGCGAGGGACACCCCGACAACAGCGGGAAGGAGTCAGGTTCATGAAGAAGGTCATCGATCTGATGGGTGTCTTGGATTGTCCAACCCTCGTAGGTGTGGTGTATTCCACCGTAGGACGCGCCGACGCGGTGCCAGCGAGGGAATCCAGGCAACAATGGAAAACGGTGGTCAAGAACCTCCAGGAAGTTTGCCGCTACGCAACGGAAAAAGGGCGTGTGCTGGCTCTGGAACCCATCAACCGATTTGAGACGGACTTCATCAACACCTGCGACCAGGGTCTGGCCATGATTCAGGATGTCGGAAGCTCGGCGCTCAAGCTCCACCTCGATACGTTCCACATGAATATCGAGGAGAAAGACCCGGCGATGTCCATTCGCAAGGCCGGCGCGCACCTTGGCCACTTCCACGCCTGCGGCTGCGACCGGGGTACTCCAGGTTCCGATCATATCGATTGGAATTCCATCGGAGCAGCCTTGAAGGCTATTGGTTATGAAGGCGACGTGGTGATCGAATCCTTCACGCCAAACGTCACCGTCATCGCGCGCGCTGCTTCAATCTGGCGCCAGATTGAACCCACCAACGAGGAGATCGCAGCCAAAGGCGTGAAGTTCCTCAAGAAGACGTTGAGCTCATTCTGAGCAGGTGGCCTCCAGGAGCATTTCTCTTTCAAAAGGGTCCAACCCCACTCCGTTATGCAAAAACAAAGCCACCTTTTCGTCGCGTGCATGGTCTCGCTGGTCGCGGTCGCGATTGGTTTCGTGGTGCGCGCTTTCCTCATCACGGAGTGGGGAGTGAGGTTCAACCTTTCCGAGAGCCAGATAGGTTCAATCCAGGGTGCAGGCCTGTATCCGCAGGCGTTGAGCATGATCCTGTTCAGCCTGGTCATTGACCGGCTCGGCTACGGACGCACCATGGCCTTCGCCTGGGTGGGCCATGTGGTCTCGGCGATCCTGACCGTAACGGCCACGGGTTACACCGGTTTATATTTGGGCACTCTGATGTTTGCGCTGGCAAACGGGGCCGTCGAAGCGGTCATCAACCCGGTCACCGCCACGCTTTATCCGAAGGAGAAGACGCATTACTTGAACATCCTTCACGCCGGATGGCCGGCAGGCCTCGTGATCGGAGGCCTGCTCGCCATCGGACTGGGAGGCAGCGGGGGGGAGAATTCGTGGCGATGGAAAGTCGCCCTCTACCTCATTCCCACCGCTGTCTACGGCATGATGATGCTTCGTGAAACCTTCCCAGTGCAGGAGCGCGTCGCGGCGGGTGTGTCCTATGCGGACATGCTCAAAGAATTTGGATGGGCTGGGTGCTTCATCGTCTGCCTCTTTGGCGCTTACGCCATCGATGAAATACTGCGTGTTTTCGGAACGCACCTAAACCTGCCC
>CANLCA010000480.1 GCA_947487925.1 Verrucomicrobiales bacterium
CCGCTCAGGGTCCGAGGATTGCCCGGAACCGATGGAGGCGCGCCGAGGCATCCACTGCAGGGCCAGCCTTTTCTCCAGGGCTACAGCACAATCACGGGTCAGTTGGCTGTTGGCCATCGCCAGCGCCTGTTGCGGCGTCACACTCTCCCTGCGGCGATAACATTCAAAGACATTCGAATTGTCAAAGGCCGCCAGGAAACGATGCTCCAATTCCCCGTGCTGCTGAAAATACAAGGCCCGACGGTGTCGGTTCTCCCCGGAGGGAACAGGAACCGAAGGACCGCCGAGTGTCTGTTCCAAAAGCCCCGACGCATATAGCAGCCCGTCACGGATCACCTGAGAATCGAGCCTCTTGGAGTTCATACGCCAGAAGTGTTTGTTCTCCGGATCCGCCGAAACCGTCGCGAGATCTGCTCCCTTGGATCCAGACCCCAGAAGGTAGAGCCTAGAATTAAGCATGATCCGAAGGAGATGCTTGAGTTCCCAGCCGTTGTCCATGAACTCCACAGCCAAGGTGTCCAAAACATCCTGATGAAGGGGTGGCGCGGCCCGCCGTCCCCAATCGGAAAGATCGGCCACCAGGGAATCTCCAAAAATCCGAGTCCAAACATGGTTCACGAACACGCGGGCTGAAAGCGGGTTGTTTCGACTCGCTATCCATCGCGCCAGGGCAAGGCGCCGGCCCGTACTTTGCGCGGGGTAAAACGAAGGATTCTTATCAAAGGTATCCTCGGGCCCGACCAAAGCCTTCTGGGCCCCGGAGAACCCACGATATTGGGTATCCGGTTTCTCGACGCGGCTGAGCTCCTTTTCGATTGTCTCATTGGCGGCCTTCACTCGCTTTTGGATGTCGTTCTGTTTCTCCTTGGGGGCTGCCGCCAATTCCTTCTCCGCTACAGCAAGGTCGACCCGCCCCTGAGCCAAGCGAAACTTCGCATCCGCCAAAGCCGCAGCACGGACCCATTCCCCGGGCTCAGTCAGCCTGGGCGTGTTCACCAAGGTCCAGAAGTTTTCGAGGTCCCGTTTCGAGGCATCCGCAGCCCAGGAGGAGCTCAGCATGGCGGGCTTGAGTTCGGCCGCTTCCAACCGCCGCTCGAACACGGGAACGGCCGCGATCGCTTCAACCAAAGCAACCTCGTTCGTGCCCGGCGCTGCGGCCGGGAGGGCCACGGACTTTTCCTTCTCGCTCCGACGCACAAGAACTTCGAGCCGGTCCCGCGCCTGCTTCAAGCCCTCCCTCGCTTCGGCAACCTGCTGCTCCGCCGCCCGAAGCTGGTCGGCCAGAACGTAAGGCTTCAGGCCAGGGCTGTGGGCCGGCACGGGCAGTGCCACGGGCTTCACTTCCAATTCGCCGAATAAAGCGGGCATACCCGCATGAATCACTCGATTGGTTTCGGGCTGCCGATCATCCCCACGCCGATGAAGGTAGGTAGGAAGATCGACATGCAGATCGAAGGCTCTGGGCAATCCATTCTTCTCCAGGTCATGATCTCCAGGCAGAGCATCTACCCGCACGTGATACGGTTCGAACACTGCGCGCATCCGGTAATAATCTGCGTGCTCCAAGGGATCATACTTGTGGTCATGACACTTGGCGCACTGCATCGTCAGGCCCAGAAATGCGCGACTGGTGTGCTCCACCACTTCGTCCAGCCATGTGGTGCGGTTGAAGAGATAGTAGGAGCGACAAAGAAAACCGGTCGCTCGCAAAGTATCCTGGTTCTCCGGATCCAGTTCATCTCCTGCCAGCATCTCGATAATCATCCGGTCGTAGCCCTTTCCGAAATTTACTGACTCAACAATCCAGTCCCGCCAATGCCAAATGTGTTTCTGGCTATAGCGCAACTGGGCGTCCAGCCCCCACCAATCGCTGTAGCGCCATAGATCCATCAAGTGCCGAGCCCAGCGCTCACCCAATTCCGGCGAAGCCAGCAGTTGATCGATAACGCGGGAATGGGCCGAGTCCGATGTGTCTTTTCGAAACCCTTCGATCGCCTGAACCGTGGGAGGAAGGCCAATGGTATCCAGATAAACTCGTCGAAGCCAGAGGTCGCGAGGCGTTTCGGCTTGCGGAACCAGCCCCTTTGAAGCCAGACGGGAACTGATCAGCGAATCGATCATGCTGAGGGATTTGGCGCCGGGGTGGTGGGTCACGAGTCGCTCGCGCTCAGGGGGCTTGAATGCCCAATGATCTCTCGGATCGGGTTCGGGATCCTCCTTGGAAGGGCCTAGAGCGCCGTCGTTAATCCATTCCCGCAGCTTCCCGATCTGGTCACTGGATAAAGCAGCCGCGTCCTGGGGCATTCTTTCATCCGGGTTGGGATTGGACACCCGCGACAGCAGAAGTGAGTTCGCCACTTCCAGGGGCGGCCCTTGACGTCCCCCCTTCCGAAGTGAGGCCAACGTGTCGAGACGCAAATCCCCCTTCTGCTTGAGCGCCCCATGGCAGGCGTAACACCGCGACTTGAGCAGGGGTTTGATCTCTCGCAGATAATCCACCCCAGCGGAGGAGCGGAGCGTGGATGCTAGAAGCCAGACCCCCGTCAAGCTTGCCACCCACCCCGTTCGAACCAGGCTTCTTATCACAAATAGGTAAGCCATGCGTCTTTGCGGCGTCGTTTCACATCCCCATACCATTTGCAGGGAAGATAGAGCGCCAGGACTATAAGAATCCATGCCAAATAGACACCTGGCAGGTCGAAGCCTCGAGCCTTCGAACCGCTGTAACCTTGCAGCATCCCAGCAATCGCACCCAGCGCGTGAGCCATGTAGAGATGAAGGATATAATAAAACATTGGAACGCGACCAAACACGACCAAGAATCGTCCCAAAGCTCCCGCGCCTTTGTCCAGGATGCCCAGCGCGAAAATCGCCGGCCCCAGCGTCATGAGAAGATAGTCCAACGACGGCGGATACTTCGTGGTATTGAGGAACGAGAAAAGGGTGAAAAGCGTGCTCTTTTGAGACGTCCACGGGACCAGATCTCCGTAGCTATTCAGCGATCGGATAAGTATAAAAGCAATGGTCAGAACCATTCCAAAGGTCATCAAGGTCCTTCTCCGTTTTGGTGGATCCTGTAAAAGCACCCCGCCAAACGCAAATCCCGCCGCCATGACGCCGATCCATGGGATGAGCGGATACAACGGCAAAAAAGTGATCGAGGATGTCAATCGGAAGGGTCTGCTCACATGCAGAATGTTCCACAGCCAACCCACGGATCCAAAAGTCTCCGGTTTGATCCCATCGAACGCGTTGTGGCAAACTATCATCCCAACGCCAAACCAACCCACAACACGAACGGGCAAACGAATAAGGGCCGCCAGGCAGATCATCGAGATCCCGAGCGCCCAGATCACTTGTACGCCGATGAAATTCATACTGAAGCTGAATGTCCAACCAAACCGCACAATCGTCAGTTCGAAGACGACGAGCATGAGCCCCCGCGTCCAGAGAAAGCGTGAAAGCTCCGGCACGGACTTGCGGGAAGTTGACAGAAAGGCG
>CANLCA010000481.1 GCA_947487925.1 Verrucomicrobiales bacterium
AACTCGCGCTGAAAAGTAACCCGCCTCCCGAAGTCGGAGAACTACAGGCCACCCGAGACGCGCCTCGAACGGTCCAGAGTTCGCGGCCATTCTCCAGATCGTAACCTGTCAAACGCAAAGACCCTGGGACCACCAACTCCGATTTGCCTCGATCGGTTTCCCACACAAAAGGAGTCGCGAACCCACGCCGAAACTCGCCCCGATCCACCCGCCAAATCTCCCTCCCAGTCCGCTTGTCCACCGCCAACAAATAGGATCCTAGATCCTGGTCACAGTTCAACACGACCTTGTTCCCCACGACAATGGGCGAAGTGCTCGAGCCAAATTCAACCACGGGCGTGGGCAAACGCACCTGCCAAAGAGTTTCTCCCTCCAATCCGTATGCGACGAGCCCGTGGGACCCAAAGTAAACAAACACCCTTTCCCCGTCTGATACGGGCGTGGGGCTCGCCACACTCCCGATCCGATGTGTCGGCTCCACCTTTTCAGGAGCCACAGCCCGCGACCAAACAACCTTGCCCGATAAACGATCCAAACAGACTGTTTTGAGCGAGTTCTCCTCATAGCCAGTCACCACCACTCTGCCCGAGACAACGATGGGGGACGAGTTCCCATGGGGCACCGTGGCCTGCCAAAACACATTCGTCTGGGGACCAAAAACCACGGGAGAGGGCGGCCCCTCGGCAACGCTGCGTCCACCGGGCCCACGAAACTGCGGCCAGTTTGATGCTGCTTCGCCAACCCCCTGCCCAGGAACTGCTGCCTGCGCACCGAAAGCGTCCAAGCACGCTAAAACAGCAAGCCCAACGACTCTTGGGAAGCATGCGCAAAGCAATGAAAAGAGTCGTGGCACCCCCCCATCAAGCCCGTAGCCAGCAGCACGGTCAAGTTTCATCCCGAATTGAAATCTCCTGCGCTGAGGATCGTCAATAAGCTTCCCCTCGGATTCCCCAGTTCTTATGCTCATCCCCAATGACACCGAGCTCTCAGTATCTCAACGCCTGCCGGGGCATCGTGTCCGCGGTCGAGTCCCAGGTCGCTAATGTCGAGAAGGCTGCTGGATGGTTCGCAAACTCGATTCTCGCCGGACGAATGGTGCACCTCTTCGGATCAGGACACAGCCGCATCCTGGTCGAGGAAATGTGGCCTCGCTATGGCTCATTTCCAGGGTTCAATCCCATCGTCGAACTCTCTCTTACTTTCCACAACAACGTCGTGGGCGCCAACGGCCAACGACAGGCCATGTTCCTCGAAAATGTGTCGGGACTGGCCGATCGAATTCTGCGAAATTTTGACATTTCCGACACGGACTCAGCCTTGGTCGCCTCCTCCAGTGGTTGCAACGTGGTGCCTGTGGAGATGGCCGAGGAATTCAAGAGGCGTGGAGCCAAAGTGGTCGCCATCGTCAGCCGAGCCCATTCCGAAGGCAGCTCCAGCCGCCATCCTAAAGGCAAAAAGCTCAGCGACTTTGCCGACCTCGTGCTCGACACCGGCGCCCCGGTCGGAGATGCGATGGTTCGGATAGCAAACTTAGAAACACTCGTGGCCCCAGGATCCACCGTTGGAGGCTGCATGCTGATCAACTGCATCAAAGCGGAAACCGCCCGTCTCCTGACGATCGCCGGCAAGCCTCCCCTCGTTCTGACGGCCTCGGCAACGGTCGGCAAAGAACGGGCGACGGAACTTTTCGAAGCCGCCTATGACGAACACGCGCGAAGGCTCTCACGGCTTTATGCGAACCTCGGCGCCTGAAGCCCCTCCTGCCTTCAAGCGCCAAAAACTCTCCGGATGCCCCCATGAACACCCACCCTCTGCGCACCACCGTGATCGGCAGCACTCCTTTCCCTGCCTGGCTAGAGTTCGCATGCCAGCACCTCGACCGATTCGGCAAAGCAGACCGGGAGGAACTCGTCGAAGACGCGGTCCGCATTGCCATCGATGATCAGGTCGACGCCGGGCTCGATGTGATCACGGATGGTGAGCAGACCCGCCTGGACTTCAACCTATCGTTTTACGGATTCATCGAAGGCATCGAACTGGAATCTTCACCTTCCCGCAGATTCGGGCCGCCGGCCCACGATCAACGCGGCAAGCACCGAGTGCTCTCTGAGCTGCGCGCACCGCGCGGGTTGGGAACCGTGGATGATTTTGAAAGACTCAAGCGGCTCGCTCCATCAAACAAAGTTCTGAAAGCGAGCGTCCCCGGTCCTTACACACTGAGCGGGCGCCTTGTCCCCAACGAACAGTATCGGGACCGGTATGAGTTGACCGAAGCCTTGCTCCCCATCGTTCGTCATGAACTGCTCGCACTGGCCTCGGCAGGTTGCTCGGAGATTACCGTGGATGAACCCTCCATGAGCTGTTACGCGCATCGCGAGGACCCTCGAAAATTCGTCAAACTCTTCAATCGCACCGTGGAATCCGTCGCCGGAAAATGCCGTCTCTCCACACACCTTTGCTTCGGCAATTATAAAGGCAGAGCCGTCGGTCCTCGACAATACGCCCCCATGTTCCCCGCGTTCCTGGATCTGCATGTCGATGAAATCCACCTCGAAATGGCCAGCCGCGAATTCTCCGAGCTGGAATTGGTAGGGCTCATCTCCAAAAGCAAGGACGTCGCGGTCGGGATCGTCGATGTGAAAAGTTATTACATTGAAAGCGTGGAGGAGATCGCGCGCCGGGTCCATGCCTGTTTGAAATACGCCCCGGCGGAGCGACTGAGTTTTGCCCCGGATTGCGGGCTGAGCCAGACCGCCCGCTGGGCTGCACGGCAAAAGCTGCGTAACATGGTTTTGGGGGTGAGTAAAGCGGCCGGCGAAATTGGTTTGGGCAAAACTTAGAATCTTAAATCAGGCTAGTTTTTAACCCGTGATCCCTGCCCAACTAAAAGACGAGGCCCTACTGCGGGACATCGAATCCGCTCAAAAAGACGCTTCTCGACTTCATCTCTGGTGGCTCGGTCAAAGCGGGTTCTTGCTCGCCTTCGGTGATCACCGGCTTCTGTTGGATCCTTATCTCTCGGATTCGCTCACCGCCAAATACGCAGCCACGGACAAACCCCACGTGCGCCTCAGCGAACGTGTGCTCTCTCCGGAGAGGCTGACGAAGATCGACGCCGTCACCTCGACGCACAATCACACCGACCACCTGGATCCGGAGACGCTGCTGCCGTTGTTGCGAACAAATCCAGACATGAAGCTCGTCATTCCGGAGTCGAATCGCGAGTTTGTCTGCTCAAAACTGGGAACGCCTGCAAGTTGGCCCAACGGTCTCAACGCGGGAGGGCAAGTTGAAATCGGTCCCTTCAACATCCACGCGATCCCGGCGGCGCATGAAGAGCTCACTTTGGATTTCTTGGGGCAGCACCATTTTCTGGGATATGTCATCCAATGCGACGGCTGGACGCTCTACCACTCAGGCGACACAATCCGTTACGCACAAATGGAGCAGTGGCTGGATCCATGGGACATCGATGTGGCTTTGCTCCCCATCAACGGAAG
>CANLCA010000482.1 GCA_947487925.1 Verrucomicrobiales bacterium
ACTTCATCCCCAGCCCTCGCAAAATCTGCCCCAGCAGCATCAGCGGGGGCTCCAACCGAAACCGAGGAAGATGCAGCGTGATCTCGCGGGTTCGAAGGGTCGCATTCGACATCAAGAGGCCCGCAGTCGCTGGCAGCTCCATCGCTGCCAGCGTATTGGTCTGAGATGGCAACAGAATCAGAAATTGGAGCTCTCCCCCCAAATAGGGCAACGCCAGCGCTTCAAAGCCTTGGCTTTGCGCATAACCCATCGGTCCGGTCCGAACCATCGTGGGGATCTTCACGGCCTTGTTTTCCAATACATTAAAGGTTTCAAGCCTTGTCTGAGCCTTGCGGAATTCGATTGCCCAGGGGGCTTTAAAATACACTGCATTCACGAGTACCAAACGAGTGTCCACAGTCAGTCCATCGCTAGGGATCAGGTTCTGGATTTTGCGCCGAGTTTTTTCCTCCACCCAGTCGTTGATGGACCGAACCGAGGCTCTTGTGTCCCCAACAAAATCGATGGCTTGAAAGGGAGCGCCATAAACGTCTCGCGTGAGTTCCAAAAACTTCGTCTTGAACAGATAGTCTTTCTGTCCGAACAACCGGTTGGCGGTCGCAAGAACGAACGGTTCAAGAGACGTGGCGGTTGCTGTCGAATCACGAGGGCGGATCATTCTTGAAGCGTTCGTGACAACGTTGTCCAAAGATCGCCTCAACGAAAGGAACGAGCTGTGAAGAGTCCCTTCGTCCGCCCCGAAAGCCAACACTCTCGCCATCTCCTCGCGGGTCTTTCCTTCAGCGCCAGCATAGGTCATGGCGAGTGCCGTTTGGATCGAATAGGGGGATACAAGAGCGTTGGCCGTGGAAGCCAACGTGCTGCCGTCCAGAGAGGTGCCCGAACCGGATTCCCTGAGCAGCCTCAGGCCCAAATCGTTGATAGCCTTCGCCGCCTCTCCCGAGCTCGGGATCCGAGAAGTGGGTTGTTGAGACTGGGCATCGAGGGACAAAACCAAAGCAGCCAAGATTGAATGCCAGACTCGAAAACGCGGTATCTCCAAGATCAAGATGGTCAGGCCTTTAGACTTGAGTTCCTCACGTCAACCTTGGGGCAATGCGGTGAGAGTAACGCGAGTTTGCCAACACCCTGTTAAGACGCCAGTTTCAGTGGCCCGCCCTCGCACAGTGCCGGCTTGCCAAAAGTTTCAATCCGGTGTCCTACAGCATGGGCCAGGGCAAGATGAAGCCGGTTGTGGGGCACCTTGTCCAGCTTGAGCGAACGTCCCATGTCAAACCCAAATCCGCCCCCAACGAGCACAAAAGGAATATTGTCCAATGTGTGCGAGTTGCCTTTCCCCAACTCGTTTGTCCAAACGACCAGAGTTTGATCCAACAGGGTTCCTTCTCCCCCCGGCTCCGGAGTCGTGGACAACCTCTCCAGCAGATACCGTAACTCGCCACAGAACCACTTATTGATCTTCACTAACTTTTCCTGCGATACCTTGTCGTTGTCCGGCTCATGCGATAAGGAATGATGTCCATCCTTGATATCAAGCCACTTCATGTGTGCTTGCCCCACGGATTTCGTATACTGCAATGTCGCCACCCGAGCCATGTCATTCACAAATCCGTTAACCAAAAGATCAATTTGCATCCGGCTCAAACGGGGAACGTTGTCGTTCTGGTCGGCGATCCCCTCTTCAAAGACAGGCGGCGTAGTGCGCAGCTTTTGCTCGCTCGAACCACTGACTTCCTTCTCCATCTCGCGGACAAGGGCTTCGTGTTGATCCAACAGCCGACGATCCTCCACGCTGACAAGTCTTCGAACCTTTTTGAGATCATCACGAACCTCGTCGAGAATGCCCTGGATGTTCTCCTTGTCCTTCAGTTGCCCATAGAGTTTTGAAAACATTTGGTAGGGATCCGACACCGGGGCCACAGGCTGATTGGGGCCGGCATAGGACATGCGCGTCCATGGATCAGCCCGATCCGTGACTCCAACCCCAAATTCCAAAGAACCGAATCGAGTGCGCGTGTCAACACGGCTCTGGAAGTAGTTCTTGATTTCCTGGTCTATGGAAATGCCACTCGCCCAGCCGGCGGGCGTGTCCGAACCGCCCTGGATATTCCCCGGAAATAGCTCGATCCCGGTAAGCAGGCAACTCATGCCCCGCATATGGTTGTCACCGTCTCCACGCACTTTGTTCGATAACCCTCTCAGAAACAAAGTCCGATCCCGAAACGGTTCCAGAGGCGAAACAATCTCATTCAGCTTGAACTCGCGCCCTTGTTCCTCGGGCCAGAAAGCAGTCGGAATTGTCCCGTTCGGAGTAAACAAAATGATCAGTCGCTGACGAGGTCGGACAGGGCTCGCAAGTCCCAGGCTCGGCAGGCCTGTCAGGAATGGAAGGGCAGCAGTGGAGATGCCAAGTTGGCGGAGGAATCGTCGTCGGTGAATCGCATTCATGGTCTTGATTTCCGAGCGGTGGAGGCTGTGTTGACAGGAAAGTGGAGAGCCGACACCGCGCTCACTTCCACTAATAACTGCCTCATATTAAAGCCGGATGCAACAAACGACTTGCGCAGTTCCAAAAAAACTTCCGGACCGTGGGCCGCCATCGGCTGCTTCACGACGTGATGGAACAATGTTTCAATGAACACGGCATGGGCCTGGTCGCTGCCCGCGGCAAACTCCGCCAAATCCCGACCTCCGGTCAACCGGATGCTCTCCCCTTCCTCCGTCACGTAGTCACTCACCGAATCGACACGCCTCCCGCCCTCCTGCGGACGGAACCGGCCCACCGCGTCATACTGCTCCAGGCTGAATCCCAGCGGGTTGATCACGGCATGGCAACTCTGACAGGATTGGGGACGGGTCAGCTCGGTGATCTTCTCGCGCATCGTGAGGTTCGGAGAGAAATCGGCATCCTTAAAAACCACAGCCACCGGAGGCGGTCTCAACGTACGGCCCACGATGTGACGTGTCAGAAAAACGCCGCGATGGATCGGCGATGTCGATTTCTGGTAGGAAAATGCTGCCAGCAGGTAGGGATGAGTGATCACCCCGGAACGTTCCCTTGGATCAAAGCCCACTTTCAGAAACTCATCCGTGATGTTGGTGCGCACCCCGTAGAACTTGGCCAACCGATCGTTCATGTAAAGGCGCTCACTCAGTAGCAGGTTCCGGTAATCCGACACGCCAGACCAAACTGCGTCTTCAAGCCCCAGGTTGAGGGAAGTTCGCAGGTCCGCAATGACCTCGGGAGAGAATCCTGGAAACAACTGAGCGTCCTTGGAGAGGTCCTCGACATGCCCCAACTGCAGCCAGTGATGCAAGAAAGACTGCATCTTGGAATGCGCCCGCGCATCCTCGAGCATCCTCTGAGCCTGTTGCACGACGCTTGCCCGCGTGCGCAGTCCCCCAGCCGATGCTTGCTTCAGGAGTTCCTTGTCCGGCACCGAATCCCAGAGCGCATAAGACAGGCGGGATGCCACCTCGTAATC
>CANLCA010000483.1 GCA_947487925.1 Verrucomicrobiales bacterium
CTCCCGTTCCTAAGATATCAGGGTTTCCAAAAACTTTTTATGAGCCCCAGCAAATCGGCCACGAAGAACATCACATCGGTTTCGAAAGAAACCAGGATCTTTAAGCCCAGCAAAGAGTTTTCTTCCACGGCGCACATCTCGTCTTTGGCCCAATACCGTCGCCTGTACAGCGAGTCGATCCGCAATCCTGAACGATTTTGGGCAAAACAGGCGAAACAAGAGCTGATCTGGTTTAAGCCCTGGAAAAAAGTGCTCCAGTGGAAGGTCCCGAACGCCAAATGGTTTATCGGAGGGAAGCTCAATGTCAGTCATAATTGCCTGGACCGCCATCTTTCGACCCCTCTCGCGAACAAAGCCGCCATCATCTGGGCAGGAGAGCCTGCATCCCCTGGAAAACCGGGAGAAGAACGCGTTCTGACTTTCAAACAGCTTCACAGGGAAGTTTGCCTGTTCGCCAACGTGTTGAAGCGAAATGGGGCCAAAAAAGGAGACCGTGTGCTCATTTATCTGCCCATGGTGCCAGAGGCCGCGATTGCCATGTTAGCCTGCGCGCGCATCGGGGCTGTGCATTCTGTGGTTTTCGGAGGATTCAGCGCTCAATCCGTGGCCGATCGCATCGCCGATTGCGGGGCTAAGCTCGTGATCACCGCCGACGGCGGGTTCCGTCGAGGCGCCACCGTGCAACTCAAAAAGAATGTGGACGACGCACTGGCATTGAAGGACGCCTCAGGAAAACCTTTGGCGAAGACCATCGAACGGGTCATCGTGCTTCGCCGAGCCTCCAATGACATCCACATCGAAGAAGGACGGGATGTGTGGTGGCATCGTGAGTTAGAATACGTCGACGCCAACTGTCCTGCTGAACACCTCGACAGTGAAGACCCTTTGTTCATTCTTTACACGAGCGGATCGACCGGGAAACCAAAAGGTATCTTCCACACAACCGCCGGCTATTTACTCGGAGCCAAATTGACCTCCAGATGGGTCTTCGATTTGAAACCAGACGATCTCTATTGGTGCACTGCGGATGTCGGCTGGGTGACAGGCCACAGCTATGTGGTGTATGGACCGCTGGCCAATGGAACCACCTCCTTGATGTACGAGGGCGCGCCCAACTTCCCGGAGCCAGACCGGTTCTGGCGCATCGTTGAGAAGTATGGAGTGACGATCCTCTACACGGCGCCGACCGCAATCCGGGCGTTCATGAAATGGGGCGTGGAATGGCCTAAAAAGCACAACCTCAGTTCCCTGCGACTGCTGGGCACGGTGGGGGAACCCATCAACCCTGAAGCCTGGATGTGGTACCACGAAGTGATCGGAGGACGACGGTGCCCGATCGTGGACACGTGGTGGCAGACCGAGACGGGTGTGATGATGATCACCCCACTACCCGGGGCCATCCCAGCCAAACCAGGTTCAGCCACGCTGCCCTTTTTTGGAGTTTTGCCTGAGGTGGTCGATGACAAAGGCAAGCCCGTCCCAACCAATTCCGGAGGCAAATTGGTGATTCGAAAACCCTGGCCAAGCATGCTGCGAGGGGTCTGGGGAGATCCTCAACGGTTCAAGGAAGTTTACTGGAGCGAGGTCAAAGGAAGCTATTTCACGGGAGACGGCTGCCGTTGCGACAAGGATGGATACTTTTGGATCGTGGGACGTATTGATGACGTTTTGAATGTTGCGGGTCATCGAATCGGAACGGCGGAAATCGAGAGCGCGCTGGTGAGCAATCCGAATGTCGCGGAAGCCGCGGTGGTGGGGCGTCCTGACGAGTTGAAAGGGCAAGCCTTGGTGGCGTTTGTCACCCTCAAGACCGGCGTGAAAGCGCACCCGGAGCTCCGCGAAGAACTACGCCAGCATGTCGGAAAGGAAATTGGTCCCGTGGCCAAACCCGACGACATTCGCTTTGCGGAAGCGCTCCCAAAAACCCGTTCGGGAAAAATCATGCGCCGTTTGCTGAAGCAAATCGCTGCCGGAGATGAAATCAAGGGCGACACAACCACACTCGAAGACCTTGGAGTTCTGGCTCGCCTGACTCAAAGCGAGGAATGAACCGAAAAAAGCAACTGAGACACCACTAATCTTCCCTAATCATCACTAATACAACAAGATGTGAAAAATAACGATCGGGACGCCGGTTCATTGTATGGGTGAGGTGCTCAGTCAGCGTAACTTCTTCACCATGAGTGTCTATTAGCAAAACTAGTGGTTCAACTACCGTTTTTAAGATGAATCTTCAAAGGGCAGTTGAACATCGGGAAGATTTGCCGAGGCCTGGATGTCAAAGGCATGAGGAGGAACGAGGCCGTCCCTTATGGAACTGGTGAGTGATTCGGAATGACTTTGTCACCAAGACCTCTTGCGAATATTCGCCATGGGCAACTGCCGTTTTAAGGAAGAAAGACTCCTTGACTCAGCGGCGTCAAGAATGGCCTGAACGGACTCAACTCCGCTTCCTTGCTCCCCTGAGGAATTGACTAGACAGCTAGCAGCGCCTTGCAATCCTTTCGGAGTTGGACAAGGTGCTTCGATGACTTGGCTTCGATGTAACAGCGGATCATCGGCTCGGTCCCACTCGCCCTGAAAGCCACCCATTCGTTGCCGTCGAGCAAGAACTTATACCCATCGGTCGTGATAAACTTTCGGACCTGAAACTTTCCAATGCGGGCCGGGCCGGCTGCAAGCCTCTCCAAAATGACCGCCTTCTTGTCTTGAGCAATCGCAAGGTTGATACGGTCTGTAAAGAAGGGTCCTGTTTGTTTTTCGATCTCACGCAAAATGGTTCCGAGAGACCGCCGCTCATGAGCCACGAGTTCAGCCATCAGCAAACACGCTAGAATGCCGTCCTTCTCTGGGACATGGCCTTTGACACTCAATCCCCCCGATTCTTCGCCCCCCACAATGACCGGTTCGCTCTCCATCAAAGCCCCAATATATTTGAAACCCACCGCGGTCTCATGCACTTTGACCCCCAAGATTTCCGCGATAGAGTCCACCTGGTGGCTGGTGGGCACTGTCCGAACAACCGAACCGGTCCACCCTCTGTTCTTCTTGAGATGAAATAATGTCAGCGCCAGAATTTGGTTGGGCGTCAGCCAGGTGCCGTCGGCATCAACAATTCCGAACCTGTCGGCGTCGCCATCCAATCCCAAGCCGATCGAGGCGCGGTTTTTGATGACAAATTCGCGCGCTTCGGCCATGCCCTCCGCGTTGGGCTCAGGGTGGTGTCCACCAAACAGCGGATTGAGTTCATCGTGAAACCGGGTGACCTTCGCTCCCGCGTCCTCCAGCAACGTGTCCAAGTAACCCCGTCCAGTGCCATACATCAACTCCACAGCCACCTTGAGTTTTGCGCGCCGGAGGGTCTCAAAATCCACCAATTTGTGAAGCTGTTTTACGTACGATGGCCGGGGATCAAAAATCTTGAACTGAGGCGTGCCCAAGGCACTCCCATCAAACCGCCAGCCTTTCGAAATCAGTTC
>CANLCA010000484.1 GCA_947487925.1 Verrucomicrobiales bacterium
ATACCGGCGAGTGAGCCTGGGGAGTGGGATGTCGAGGGCGTCGATGTCTTTGTCCTCGTTCTCAGCGTCCACTTCTACGATGAGGGATTCGTGGCGTTGGGTGCCGCTGCCCATCGGGACGTGCTCGAAGGTCACGCCTTCACTCTGGATGGATTCGACGAAGTCCATGAAAGCCGGCGTGCCCATGACCGAAACGGTTTCCTTCGTGTCCGTGCCGAAATACATGCGGCGTAGGCCACGCCCGAGGGTTTGCTCAGGGAGAATGTCACTTTTCGCGGCGTAGGCGCGCAGGCCGACGATGGTGGTGACGTTGCGCACGTCCCAACCTTCCTTGAGCATGAGGACGGAGACGATGGCTTTGTGCGGCGATTTCAGCGTGTCAATTTCGTTGGCCTCCTTGCGGAGCTTTTCGAGTTCCTCCTTGTTCTTGCCGGAGGCGGCCTCGGAGATTTCGCCGTTGTTCTTGGTGTGAATCACCAGCACCGCGCCTTGCAGCTCGGGACAAATCTTTTCGAGATACGCGCCCACGTCATCACAGTTTCGCGTGTCGTCCACCATGACGAACAAGACGGCCTTCTTGCCAAGGGTTTTGTGTTCGGCCTCGCTCTTCTTCCATTCCTCGATGCCGAGCTTGAGGTAATCGTCGTATTTCTCGGTGAAGATGGCGCTTTTCTTTTCGTTGAGCTTGGCGCGGCTCACCGCGTCGGGCAGGACGGGGTGCTTGACGACGTTCTGATGGATGGCCTCGACGAGCGGATAATCGGAAACTGTCTGGACGAAAATCGCGCCGGTGTCGTGGCGCGGTGTGGCGGTCACGTCCACCTGCAACGCGAGGCGGCGGTCTTTCTGGAGCATCTTGTGGTGGATGTCCTGAATGGATTTGAACCACGCCATGCGCGGGTCGTGGATGTGGTGCGCCTCGTCGTTGAACACGGCGAGTTCCTCTATCTCGCGGACGATCTCGCCAAGGTCGGTTTTGCTGTCGGTCGTTTTGCCAGCGGGTTTTGCGCCGAAGACATCCGAAAGGAAGTAATCGCGCAGGTCGTCGTCTTCCAGCGACGGGTCCCGGACCTCGCCCAGGAAAACGCGGTGAATGTTCGTGAGGAAGAAATTGCCCGTGTCGCGGACAATGCGCACGTCGTCCTGAATGTGCAGTGTGAGTTGGAAGTCGTCGCGCCAGTTGCGGCCCTCGCCTCCGTTCGGCGGCAGGACGGGATCGTTGAAAAAAATCTTGAGACCGTCGAAGTCGGCCCGCAAGCGGTCCAGCACAATGATGTTGGGCGCGATCACGAGGAAATTACGCGAGAGGGCGGAGTCGGTTTCGTAAAGTTTGTGGAAGAAACTCCACGCGATCAGGAGCGAGAGGACTTTGGTTTTGCCCGCGCCGGTCGCCATTTTCAGGACGTAGCGCGGCCAATCCTCGGGGAACATCCCGCTGGACACCGCGCCAGAGGCATCGAAGCGAAGCAGATCGTATTTGTCGCGGGCGCCGCGAACCTCGTAAAGCCAGATGACCGTTTCGACTGCTTCGCGCTGGGCGAAATAGTAACGGAACGTCGAAAGCGAACCGTCGGCGTTCTCGGTCAAGTGCTCTGTCTCGAACCAATGGCGAAGCAAGGCAACGGAGGTCGTGGACGCGCCGGGATAGCCTTTGCTGCGCCAAGTGAAAACTTCTTGCCGCACCTTTGCCACGAGCGGCGGGAGGAGCTTTTCGTAAGCGGTGCTGCGTAGGGCTTCATCGGCGGGGAACCAGCGTTGGGCCGGGATGAGCGGCGCGTAGGGTGAAGTTGGGAATTGAGGATGAAGGGACATGGCGACTAAATTTGGCGTACGTGGTCGGCGAGGTTCCGGCTGCAGGGGCGTCCGGTTTGCTCGGCTCTGCCCACACGATGGACGGAGGATTACTGATCAGAATCTGTGTTTCCACGGTGAACCCAACGCTGGCTTTCCAGAGGCCTTAAGACAAGACAAATGCGGTTCCAATCCAGGGGGTGTCCACTTCCAAGACGAGCCAAGGCGAGCCGCGAACCGATGCCGCCGTTCCTTACCCTCGGTGTGATACTGAACCTCTCCTGGTGCGATTTGGGATGCACGCCCAGGCCAGAATCCTTCTTTCACCGCAAGATCAAAAGGCTGTTTCTCTTGTTTCAACACTTCTGGACGGCTATCGTTCGCCATGAAGAAGGTAATCCCTGTCCGGTCAGAGGGGAGAGCGTTTGCAGGCGGCTCAAAGGTTGGGGTATCGTTCTGGGATGCGAACCCCGCCCTGTTATGGGTGGAGGGGGTGGCCCTGCCAAAGGAAGCTTTCATCCCCATCCAACCAACGGGTTTCCGCGAGTTTCGTACAACGTTTAAGACCGCATGAAAAAACCAAAAAAGCTTCATGACTCAGTTAAATCGCCAGTTGGCTTGAAAAATGCCAATCGTTACGGGAGAGACAAAGAGCCCTGCTTTCGCATGGCTGAGTTCTGGCCGCGGGCTGGTTCTAAACGATCTCCAAAGAAGAATGATCGAAGCGATATCAAAATTGAAAGGAGGTCTCCATGCGCAAAATAAGCCAGGAACAGGCGGAGAAAATCCGCGATGTCCAACTCGCGAACGCGATGAAACGGCTTAAGGAAGGCAAACCGCTCAGCCTCGGGGAGCAAAGGCTTGTTGACCAGGCCACCGGGGAGCGGAAGCACGGCACCGCGCCAACGATGGCTCAAGCATCGAAGCGGATGGGGCTTCCCATTGAGATACTCAAGGCTGCCAAGCGGGCCGGGGCTCCGGGATTCAAGTATTCCCGCGTGGACTGCGATGCCGTCAGCGGTTGGTTGGAGAACAACAAGCCAGCCGTCGCGGGGGACAGGACTTCCGCAGAGGGAGCGAAACTGCGCAAACTGAATGCGGAGGCGGACACCAAAGAGTTCCTACTCGCGATTAAGATGGGCCAATACCTCCTCAAAGCCGCCGTCGAAAATACGGTTGCCCGATGCCTTGGCAGCGTTCGCTCGTTGCTGCAACAGAAGTTGGAGCAAGAATACCCGGCAGCGGTTGCGGGCTTGTCCGTCGTCGAGGCGCGCATCAAAGGCAAGGCTCTGTTCGACGACATTTGCGCGGAGCTTCGGAAGTTGGATCAGCCGTGGGCTGTGTGAGCCGAGCGCCGTAACGAGAAGGCGGCGAAAGCCCTCAGTGTGGGTAGGCTCAAGTGCCTTACCACTTTATCGGCCCGAGTGGCAAAGATGGCTGCAAAGCGGTTCCACGGGCGCGGGTCGCGGACAGGTCGAGTACCGGCCGCATTCACAACCACCACCTAGCTCAGGATCAACCGCAACACAGGGCGAGGGCCAACACTGCGGAGGGGTTTTGCGGCTTTCCACATGCGATCACACGGCACGCTTTAAAATCACAGCAGCAAGACAAAGCTCGAAGTCTCCGAACCACCGAATATCGTCCCCAGCGGGGAACAATATGAGAGGCATGAACACCACC
>CANLCA010000485.1 GCA_947487925.1 Verrucomicrobiales bacterium
CACTTCCGGCAAGCGGGCGTAGGAATTGTCGAAGTGCCAGCCGGCGTGGAGATGGGCGACGTGAGGTTGTTTGACGAGCAGGCTACCAAGCTGCTCTGTTTCATCGTTTATCATTCTGCCCGCAGCATGACCCGAGGAGCACGCACATCCTACAGAAAAATAGCCTGCGTCCTTTTCATGGGTTTCTCGTCATTACAGACAGAATTGGTCGCAACGACCGAAAAAGCAACAAAACGAAAGAGGAACAAACCATGAAAACACAAGAACTGGAACATGATGAAGTCCGCAGCATCGTCCGCGAGCGTTACGGCAAGGTCGCCACGAGCGCGGGCGGTTGCGGCTGCGCGCCGTCCTGTTGTGGCTCGACAACAGAAACCGCGCTGACCGATCACACTGCAAGCGCCATTTCCCAAGGGCTGGGTTACTCGCCAGAACAAACCAACGCCGTCCCCGAAGGCGCCAATCTCGGGCTGGGCTGCGGCAATCCGCAGGCGATCGCGGCCTTGCAGCCGGGGGAAACGGTGCTGGATCTCGGCAGCGGCGCAGGCTTCGATTCGTTTCTGGCCGCGCGAGCGGTTGGGCCGACCGGCTTCGTCATCGGCGTGGACATGACGCCCGAGATGGTCAGCAAAGCTCGGCAGAATCAGAGGGTCGGCGGCTACCCCAACGTCGAGTTCCGCCTCGGAGAAATCGAGAGTCTGCCGGTCGCGGATGATTCCATGGAGGCGATCATCTCGAACTGCGTGATCAACCTTTCACCGGACAAGCCACGCGTATTTCGCGAGGCGTTCCGCGTGCTGCAGCAGGGTGGGCGGCTGGCGATCTCGGATGTGGTGGCGCTGGCGGAAATTCCGGAGCCGCTCCGCAAAGATTGGGAGCTTTACTCCTGTTGTGTGGCGGGCGCTTCGACGGTGGACGAGATCAAAGCTTGGCTGACCGAGGTGGGCTTCACGCAGATTCGCATTGAGCCGAAGGCCGGAAGCCGCAAGATTATATGCACATGGTTTCCGGGCAGGCGGATCGAAGAGTTCGTAGGCTCGGCCACCATAGAGGCAGTGAAACCGACTTCGAGCCATCGTAGCAGTGGACATGAGTCCGCTCCGACTGGTCAGAGCCGACTCACGTCGGCTGCTACCGAGGAACAGGGATCATGAACGCCACGCTCGAAAATATTTGGCACGAGTTCGCCGAGAAGCTGCGTCAATTCATCCGCGCGCGGGTGGCTGACCCGGCCACGGCGGAGGACATCTTGCAGGATGTCTTTGTGAAAATTCAGGCGCGGCTCGGCCAACTCAAAGACCCGGCGAAGCTGCCAAGCTGGATTTATCTGATCGCCCGACACGCCATCATTGACCACTACCGTGCCCGCAAGGAAACCGTGGAAGTGCCTGAGACGCTGGCCGCGGAGGCGGAGCCGTCATCAGTGGAGATCGCTGATCTCCAGACGGCGTTCCTGCGTATGATGGACAGCTTGCCCGAGCCGTATCGCGAAGCGTTGGTGCGGACGGAGTTCGACGGTTTGACGCAGCAACAACTTGCCGAGCGATTGGGCATCTCGCTTTCGGGCGCGAAGTCGCGCGTGCAACGCGGGCGCGCGCAATTGAAGCAAATGCTCAACGAATGCTGCACTTTCGAGTTCGACCGGCGCGGCAAGGTCATTGAATGTTCACCGCGAGCGAAGGCGAATTGCGCCGAGTGCGGGGATGAAGGATGAAGGGTCCGCACATGGAAATCCATCAGCGCAAACGCGCCGCCGGTTTCCTCGCCGGTGACGATGAAAGTATAGCGGTCGCCCACGACTGAAACGGTCCGCGACGAAGGAATGGAGCTGGCTGGCAGGGTGAAAGCCCTGACGTTTGTTTGACTTCACTTCTTGAAACTGGCGCGGTCATCCGCCTCCAGATAATCGAAGAGAGTGGTGCATTCGGGTTTCAATCCCAGCCCCGCGCATTCGCGAGCAAACCAAGCCCTTTTCTCCAGGTTGTTAAAAGGGCTGCTGGCTTCGATCGAATCCGCCCACGCCGTGACTTCCGCCGCTGTCTTGGGCGTGCCGTGGGTCTCCAGCCAGGCGGCGATTTCGCCGTCGCTCGCGCCGGACGCGAGCAAAGGCATTACCTCCGCGCCTTTCACGCCCTTGAAGCTGAATAGAATGTTATCAACCGGGCAGTCGAAGTGATAGTCGCCGGCGGTGCCGTTCAGCGATGCGCGGCCTTTGTCGGCCATGCGGGCGAGCAGGGCATAACCACCAATGCGGACTCGCGGACTGCGTGCGGGTTCTTGAGTGAGGTCTTTTGCGGTATTCATAGTTTTTGGTTGGGAAAATGTTTCAAGAAATCTTAGCCGAAGACGCGTCACGACTCCGAGCAAGCAGGCATTGTTTAGTCGCGACCACCCATCCGCACAAGTTCCAAGCTAGAGCAAATCGAGGACGCGATGAAGCTCCGCGTCCGTATTGTAAAAGTGGGGCGAGAGTCGAATGTAACGCTGGCCAGAGCGATCGGTTCGCAGGGAGGTTATGATCTGTTTGGCTTCGAGACGCTCGTGGAGCGCGGGCAGGTCCGTATCCGGACTGTACAACGTGACAATGCCGCTGGCGTTCTCCGGCGGAGCATCGGCATGAAGCACGGTATAACCTTTGGCCTGGAGCGCGGGGACTAACCAAGCGCGTTTTCGCAGCAGTTCGGCAGCGATGTTATCGATTCCAATTTCAAGCAGCAGCTCGAGCGCCGCATTCAGGCCAACCAGTCCGAGCAGGTTGTAAGATCCAGCTTCGTAGCGCTGTGCGTCCGGGCGAAAGGCGATTTCCTCCTGAGCGACATAGTTGGGACACCGCACATTGTTCCAACCGTAAACAGTCGGCTGCAATCGTTCCTGCAGTGATTTGCGAACGTATAAGATCCCCGCCGCACAAGGGCCCAGTAGCCATTTGTGGGCATCGGCGGCGAGGAAGTCGATGTGTTGGGCCGATGTCGGAAAAGCGCCGAGCGTTTGAATGCCATCGACGCAGAAGAGAATGTTACGCTCTCTTAAAAGGTTGCCGATGGCACGCAGGTCAATCCGATAGCCCGCGACGAAATGACAGGAAGCCAGCGCGACCAATCGGGTTTGTTCATCGACCTGTCCGATCACGTCCACGGGTCGGATGCGGCCTAATTCCCTGATATTGAGGAAGCGCACTTCAACTCGTCTTTCCGCGAGCGCCAGCCAGGGATAGACATTGGAAGGATAGTCATCATGGTAAATCAAGATGTTCTCGTGCTTTTTGAACCGGAGTCCACTTGCGACAAAGCTCAGAGCAAGTGAAGTAGGACCGACGAACGCGATTTCATCACGGCTCGCTCCAAGGAGTCGCGCCGCCAGCTCACGGGATTTCTGAAGTTGATGGGCAGGAAGCAACGATTCTTGATCACCTTGTGTGCATTGCGATGCGTAGCTGCGGACGGCTTCGGCGACGCGTCGTGGCAATGGGCAAAC
>CANLCA010000486.1 GCA_947487925.1 Verrucomicrobiales bacterium
ACCCCAGCCTTGGGTGATGGAATCTCCGAGGAACACCACTGCGTTCTGATCCTGTTGCACGCGCCCTGCCCACTCGACGCGGCGCTGCTCCCAGAGTTTGCGGAACCAATCGTAACGGCGGATCGGACCCGCGCCGGGCAGGCTGTCGTCGGTCGCAGGGATTTGGAATGGCGAGTTTGCCTTCGGCGTTGCGGCCGGCTGCGCAAGGGTGGTGAGACCGAAAAGCACGGCCCCGAGAGACAGGAGATAAGCGATGGATTTCATGGTGTTGACAGGCGGATCAATAGCGAAAGCGCAAGTCGGATGCAATAGGGATGAATGAAAATGCGATATCCGTGACCCTTCGGTAATGCACAGAAAAAGTAGGCATTGCCTCGCAGGAAAAGCTTTAGGTTTTGCGCAAGGACCCGCGGAAAGCTTCCCGGGGACAGACAATTAGTTGCCTGCTGATCGAGCAGTCATGGGTGGCGTGCGGTCCTCAATTGGAGCGGGGAGTTTGCCGGATCCTCGCACCACAGCCACCAGTTTGGCGCCGACAAATTTGCTGAGATCGTCGAAAAACGTGTAGAAAACCGGAACCACCAACAAGGTCAACAAGGTCGCTGCGGTCATTCCTCCGATCAACGTCAGCCCGAAACTGGCATAACTGATGCCAATCTCCGTCGGGCGGCTGACTGCCATTGGGATCATCCCGACCACCGTCGTCAAGGCGGTCATCAAGATCGGTCTGAACCGTCGCCGAGCCGCTTCCAACAAGGCGTGCATCCGTTCCATCCCAGCCTCCCTCAAGCGGTGCACATAATCGATGAGCACAATCCCATTGTTCACCACCACTCCCACCAACAAAATAATACCCACAACACCCAGAAAATCCAGATCCTTGCGCATGATCAGGTGCAACCACACAACCCCGAGGCCAGCCAGTGGAATCGTCATGATAATGGACAGGGGAAGCAGGAAACTCTCGAACAAGAAACCCATCAAAAGATAGATGAACAAGACGGAAAGCCCAACCGCGAACATCATATTTGCCATCTCCTTCTTTTGTTCCGTGTCAAAAAAGGAACTTCCAAAAATCACTCCCTCCGGCAAATCGACCTGCTTTTGCAGCCCCATCAATCGCTCGCGCGCCTCCTTTGCTTCGTCAGAGGCCAGTTCCACCGTCAGCGTGCGCGTGATCCGCTTGTTTCGCCTGAATATCCCTTGCGGCGAATTCAACATTTTCGCCTCCGTCAATCCAGACAATGGAACCATCCTTCCGTCCGTGGTCGGCACCGAGAACCCTTTCAGATCTGAAACGCTTTCCCGATCGGATTCCTGAAACCGGATGCGCACCGGGATCTCCTTGCCATGATCGTTATACTTCGGCAACGAATTTCCCCTCAACGCATACCCAATCACTCCCGCGATAAACTGAGGATTCACGTCGCTCGCATGCGCCCGGTCACGGTCGACAACAAAGGCGAGCTCTTTGGGAGATTTTTCGTTCCCACGACGAATCCCGATCACTCCGCGCACGGCAAGAATCACGGGCTCCAAGCGATCCGCCAGAGCATCCAAAGTCTCCGGTTCATCCCCCTCCAGATTCATCACGTAAACTTCGCGGCTCTTGGACTCTCGCGTCTGGCTTTCACGGCCGATGAAGAGCTTGATCCCGGGCCGCGTCGGCAGGCTGTCCAAAAGCTTTTTCCCGATCTCTTTGGCCGGGGGATGATCCGGCTGCTCCCGATCGAACCAGCCCTCCACCCTCCCAAACCGCGAGCGGCACAACATAAAGTAGCCCTTCAACCCGTACTCGCTCTTCCGCTTTTCCAGAACCTTTTCGATTTCCCCAAAATATTCCTTCATATCTTCGAAAGAATATTCGTTGGACGCTTCGGCTGAGATGGCGAACCCGGACTGATCCTCTTCCTGGTTCGGAATCACCTTCAATTTCTTGACGGCCACAAAAGCGGTCAGGCCGAACACGGTCAACAAGATCAGCGTCATGTCGAACCGATGCCGCAGAGCATGATCTAACAGCTGGACGTACACCCGATTGACTCGGCCCAGGGTGGCGTCGTAAGCCCGGGCCATCCAGACATCCGCGCGATCGTGCAACGCCTGGACCCGCCCTGATTTGAACCATGACGAACGCGGCGAAAGGGTGAGATAGACGCCGAGAGGCACCAGCACCAGGGAGATCAGCAGCGAGGCGAGAAGAGACACAGAGATGGGCAACGCAAGCCGGATGAGGAAGAACTGCCCCTCCCCTTCCACGAGCGCAGCCGGGACAAAAACGATCACGCTGGTGAGCGTCGCCAAAGTGATCGCCAGCGCGATCTCGCTGGCCCCTCTCAAGCAAGCTTCGCGCCTCGGCAACCCGCTCACATGAAATTCGTTGATGTTCTCCGCCACACAAATGGCGTTGTCGACGAGCATTCCCACGGAAATCACAAGCGCCAGAAGGGTCAAAATGTTGAGCGTTTCATTCGCAAAATACATCACCACCAACGCCACCAACAACGAAAGGGGAACCGACAGGGTGATGATCAAAGTGAGCCTGACACGCCTCAAGAAAACAAACAGGATGATGGCCGACAACAGGCTGCCCAATTGGCCGCCTTGCACCAAGCCTTGTATGGCCTCACCCACGGCCTTGCCCTGGTTGAACAGCTCCTCCATTTGAATCCCGTTCAACCTCGGATTAGCCTGAAACTTCGCCAACTCCTTCGCGATGCGGTGCGACACTTCCATGGTGTTCGCATCCCCGGTCTTCATCACCACCACCGCCACGGCCGGCCGGCTGTTCACACGCACCATGTACCGTTTCTCCGCCTCCTCATACCGGATCATCGCCACATCTTTCAATCGAACGGTCGGAGTGAGTGGCAGATTCTGCAATTCCTCCAAACTTTTGAAAGAGGCGACCGATCTCAGCAAAAACTTGTTGTCCCCCTCGCGCACTTTGCCGCTGGCCATCGTGAAATTGTCCCCAGCCATGGATTGCGAGAGCTGGTAGATGTTCAGTCCGTTGCTCTCCGCCAGCTTCCGATCCAGCTCGATGATGATCTCTTTCTCCTCCAGACCGTCCGTGCCGACATTCGCAACCCCGTCGATCCGCGACAGAGCCTCAACCACTTCGCGTTTCACGAGATTGTAGGAATCTGTCAGCGAGGGATCGATCGCCAGGCCGATGACCGCCACGGGGATCCCTGAAGCGTCATCTTTACGGATAAACACGCGGTCCACGTCCTCCGGAAACAGTGCCCTTGCTCGCTGCACCCGATCCCGCACTTCCCGATACGCTACCGCCATGTCCGTGCCCTGTTTAAACCGCAGGAACACGCTGGATCGGCCGATGCTGGAATAGGAATTCACTCCGTCCAATCCACGCACTGTGCTGAGTTCCTCCTCCAAAGGTAGCGTGATTTTATCCAACACTTCACGCGTTGGCGCACTCTGCCAAGGC
>CANLCA010000487.1 GCA_947487925.1 Verrucomicrobiales bacterium
GGGCCTCTCCGAACTCGGTTCCTCGGAAGGGACATACGCTTTCGTTTCAGAGGTCGCGGAAGCCAACGTGCGGGTGAATGCGGGTGCGAAGTTGCTATTTAGCGCGGGAACAGTGGGTGGAACAGGGGTTCTCGAGGTTTACGGTGAGTTGGGATGGATTGGAGGCGACATGGCGGGAGTGGGCAAGGTTCAAATCGTTGCGGGCGGGCTTCTGACCATTTCCGGCTCCTCTCACAAGACGATTCGGGACGGGCACAGGATTGAAATTCAGTCGGGGGCGAATGCCGTGTGGTCCGACACGGGTTTTATTATGGGATCCAACGGTGCGGTCATCGAGAATTTTGGGCTGTTTGAAATGCGGAGCGATTCCCATTTGCACGAGGGAAGCGACGCCGGCCAGACCCTTGCATTGTTCAGCAATCACGGTCATTTCTTGAAAAAATACGTGCCCGTGGAGACTTCTCCTGGCGTCAGCGAATTCACGTGGCGCGTTGAAAACCATGGGCTTTGGGAAGTGAATGCGGGCGAGTTGAAGATTCGAGGAGATGGATCGTTCTTTGATTCCGCGGAGTTCCGAGGGGTAGCCCCGGGTCAGACAACGTTGCTCGATGGCGATTTTACTTTCACGGGTTTCGTTGAATCCGAAAACTTGAGGCTGGCCGGCGGCACTTACACGGGCACGGGAACTTTGATCGGCACCGCTGTTTGGACAGGCGGAAGCTTCGTCGGACCGGGCTCCCTGGAAGTGGCCTCAAACTCGACTTTGAAGATCGAAACCGATGATTTTAAGTTGATAGATAACGGTTTCATCCTGCGCACCGCGCCGGCGGCAGTCATCGCAGGCTCGGCTGGCGAAGGTGGCGATCCTCAGTTGCAGCAATTGATTCAAGACTCGCTTCCTGGGTTGATTTTGTGGAGTGCGGGCCATGTGCATGGAGGGATCGGAGCGAAAATTGTCAACCGAGGCACTTTCGAAATGCGTGGACAGACGCACCTTGCCGATTTTGGCGTAGGGGCCAATTCCGAGTTTGTAAACGAAGGAGTTCTGAGGAAAGTGGACATGGAGATCTCGACCGGAGACCTGAGCGAGATCGATTGGGCACTGCTGAATGATGGTTTCGTAAAAAGCGAAGCTGGGGTGCTCAGTTTAACGGGTGGGGGAGTATCGGGCTCGGGTGATTCCATAGGTGTTTTCCAGGCCCAGGGAGGGGGTTCAATCAATTTCCCATCGGGTTCTTACACTTGGATGGACACGCGAATTAGCGGCGATGGCGAGACGGTCGTTGACGGGGCCACGATCACGGTGCCCGCCGGGGATGAAGCGATGGTGCAGGGGTTGGCGACTCTGCGGCAGGTCAGTGGCGTCATCGGAGGAGCCGGGACAATCACGGTTGCCGCCACAGGCACATTCGACTGGCAAGGTGGCGAATTGAAGGAGGCGGGCACATTGTTCATCTCTACCGGGGCTAGCTTGAATATTTCAGGAGGCGCGGACAAGTTGGCTTCTGAGGGAAGACAGATTGTGAACAATGGCAATGCCGATTGGGTAGGCAGCGGCTATATCAATTTGAGGAGCGGGTCGCACATCGAAAACGTCGGGATCTTCGAATTGGGCGACGTGACTTATCTCTATGATGGCGATGAATCGGTTAATCCGTCGTCGGTCCGCAATCGCGGTGTGTTTCGAAAGACCGTCGGATCGGTTGACGGGATTTCGAGAATCCATGTGCGGTTCGACAACGGCCACGTCCCGACCGAGGGAGCCAGTCCAGAAAACGGAATTGTCGAGGTTCAGAACGGAAACCTGGCATTTTTTCGCGGAGGCTCGGGTTGGGCGAATTTTAGCACCCAAGCTGGCGCGAAGGCGATTTTCGCCCAGTCATCCTTTGATTGGCTTGGTGGAACGAGGATCATCGGACCCGGAGTAACCTCGATTGACGTTGCGACAGTGAACATCCCTGCCGATAACACCGTGCTGGTCATGGAGGGCGCAAATCTGGAATTACGCTACGGTGCAATCGAGGGAGCGGGAGTTCTGACGGTGGATGGAAAACTGGATTGGGTTGGCGGCCAAATCCGTGATGCCGGCGCGTTAGTGATTTCCGTCTACGGGACATTGGAACTGACAACAGGGGACACGAAGCACTTGGTTGGTGGGCGAACCATTCAAAACGCCGGCGTGATACGCTGGATCAATGAGGATATCTACTCACAGAATGGTGCCACGATTCTGAATCATGGGTTGTTCGAGATTTCGTGTGATCGAAACCTGTATAGGGATGGATTGGCGTTCGTCTCCCTTTTGCACAATTTTGCCGACGGCACCATTCATAGGCTCGGAGGCACAGGGAACACTTGGACAAATTGGCGGTTCGAGAACCAGGGAAGCATCCAACTTGACGTGGGGCGTTTTGAGGTGTCCGGGAGTGGCGAGCTGAGCGAAGGCACCGCCGTTGCCGGGGGCGGCGCTATGAGCCTTACTGGAGGCGCTTATCAGCTCAACGGAGCGATCCATGCCGTGAACCTTGAGATCGGTTCCGGGGCCATTGTCAGCGGCAATTCGACCTTAATCGGAAACGCCAAATGGCTTGCCGGAGAATTGGTGGGACCTGGCGGGATGGTGATAACTCCAGGATCACGCTTGGACATTATGGGTAGCGATCAAAAGAGTATCCGCGATGGCTTTCAGTTGATCACGCAGCGCCTGGAGAACCAATTTGGAACTATTACCTTGAGCGGGGTGGGCGACATTTACGCGGACAATGGCGCGGGGATCAGTAATTCAGGTCTGTTCGAATTTCTGGGCGGTCGGAGCATCTACGAATCGAGTCCTGGCAATGGGAACCTTCTGACGGTCTTCAATAACACTGGCTCTGGGGTCTTGCGAAAACAAGGATCAGCGGCTGGCAGCCTTATCCAGGCAGTCTTCAATAACGATGGAGCGATCGAGGTGGTAAGCGGTATCCTAGGGCTCGAATTAGGAGGGGGACAATCCAAGGGTCGCTACACCACGGCAGCAGGGAGCCAGATCGTGTTCACGGGTCCACTGGCTCATCAGTGGATGGGCGGCGTGGAAGTGACTGGCGCTGGTCGCACGGTGGTGAACGGTCCCGTGACGGTCCTGGCTGGGGCGACTGTGATGGTGAGATCTCTTGCTTCATTAGAGGTGCAGGGGGGCGTTTTGGAGGTGCAAGCTAATGAGGATGATGGGGTTGGAACCGTGATGGCCGAAAGCGGAGGCAGCGTGTTCTGGATTGGCGGAACTCTGACGGGGCCTGGCAGGTTGGAAATTCAGCCCGGGGGAGGCCTGGACATTTCTGGGCCCGCCGATAAGGTGGCCCGTGACGGGTTCCATCTGGATATAGCCCGAGGACCTGCTGCCTTCGGAACGGCCACCTGGAGTGGGGGCGACATTCACGTGCACAACGGAGTCGTGATCAACA
>CANLCA010000488.1 GCA_947487925.1 Verrucomicrobiales bacterium
GAAATCGGGCGTCCAGGACGCTGCCAAACCGGCCTTCTTTGATAGCGGCGTGGAGCCAGGCCCATTCCGGCCAGAAACGAAGGCACATGGCGGGCATGAGAAAGCCTCGGGATTGTTTAGAGATCGCCAGCATCTCGCGCCCCAGCGCAGAGGTGCGGGCCAAGGGTTTTTCGCATAACACGTGTTTTCCCGCCTTGAGAGCGGCAATAGCGAGTTCCGGATGGCTAGTCGTTGGAGTGCAGATGTCCACCACGTCCACGCGCTTGTCGGCCAGCATCTCGTTGAAATCGCGGTAAGCCTTGACCTCCGACATGTCGAGCCGGACGGGTTCAGTGCTCCCGATGTTGCCGCTGACCTGGGACAGATCGCCGTCGAGGTTTCTGCCGCTTGGATTGCAGATCGCGACAACGCGGGCATTAGGGATGTGTCGGAGGGCGCGGAGATGGGCGACGGCCATGAAGCCAAGGCCTGTGATGGCAATTTGAAGCATGTTAGGGATGAGTAAAATGGAAAATGGAGGATGGAAAACGGAAAAAAGGGGGGGTGCACCTTGAGACAGTCGGGCTGCTTTGTTGGCTCAGGAGAGTGATTCGATAAAGGCCTTGGCGGATCGAATGTCTGCTACCCTTTGGTTGCCGGCCTCACGTTCGATGGCGAGGGGTCCGCGGTAGCCTCGAGTTTTGAGGATCTGGAAGAAAACTGGCCAATCGACCTCCCCTGTTCCTACAACGACCTCCTCGCCCCAGGTGCCTGGCACTCGGGTGCGTTTGGCATCCTTGATGTGGCACTGTTTGAGCCAAGGAAACAAATGTTCGAGAGCGGCGATAGGATCGCCCTTTTCGTAGAGTAAGAGGTTGGCCGGATCAAAATTCACACCGACTCCCGGCATGGACAACCGCGCCAGAAAGGACGCCAGCGTCTCAGCAGTTTCCTGACCGGTCTCGAATCCGAGTTCGATGCCAGCTTCACCAAATAATTCGCCAATTTGGCGGATACGCCCCAGGAGCTTCGCGAACGCCGGGTCGGATTCTTCGTGGGGCAGGAACCCCGCGTGGAACGTCACAAGCGTGATGCCGAGCTGGGTGGCCAGGCGGACCGTCTGCTGGATCTGACGCCAGTTTTGGTCCCAGGTGTGATCAGGGACAACGCCCCCTGACTGCTTGATGGTTTCCAGGGTGGAATAATCCTCTCCGACAGTGCCGAACATGCCGGAAACGATCTCAATGCCTTGGTTTGCAAAGAGTTGAGCCACAGGCTCCCAGAGGGCGGGATGTTCGCGCAGAGGGTCCAGTGCAAGCTGGACCTTTGGAATGCCGATTTCCGTGAGATTTTGGAGCAGCTGTGACGGGGTGGACGGTTGCAACGACCAGCTGCAGACGGCGAGGCGATGTGAGAATGGATTCATGCAATGAAAAAGGGCTTGGCAAAGTATTTTGATGAGAATGCACGAGTCCTGTGGGTTGATCAAGGGCAGTCCGACCCTCCCATGCTGGTGTTGTGAACCTTTGTAGGGACAGAGAGGGTTTGCCGCATCTCGCTGGGCCCAGTCAGCCACTGTTCGAAATCAGGGTTCGGCTGGGGAACGAAGTCTGGCGGAGGGTGGGAGGGCGCCTGTGAAAATGACTGGGCATCAACGGATAGTTTGCCATCGTCAGGGATGGCGGACGTCGACGGGGCTTCTTTGGGGTTAACACAACTAATTGTGTACAACGGCTTGGGTGTGCGCAAATTATCGTTGTTTTGTTTTTTTGAAGCGGGTAGTTTCGCGGGCACGAATTATGAGTGATGAAGTGGAGCTTTCCCATGAAAGCGATCCTGCGTTGGCGACGGGTTCCTCGGAAAAGTATGACTCCTCCAAAATCGACAAACTGGAAGGGTTGGAAGCGGTGCGGAAGCGTCCAGGAATGTATATCGGCGACCCGGACGAGCGGGGGTTGCATCATTGCGTTTTTGAAGTCTTGGACAACTCCATCGACGAGCACCTTGCCGGCCATTGCAAGAAGATAGGTGTGGCCATCCATTCGGATGGATCTTGTTCGATCCAGGATGATGGCCGGGGGATACCGGTCGACATGCATCCGAAGTTCAACATGCCCGCTGTCGAGTTGGTGTTGACCAACCTCCATGCGGGCGGGAAGTTTGGGCAAGGAGCCTATAAATATTCAGGAGGGTTGCATGGCGTGGGGGCCAAGTGTGTGAATGCCCTCTCGGACTGGTTCAAGGTCGAGGTCTCGCGGGATGGGTTGGTCTATTCGATGGAGTTCGAGCGCGGTGTCACGACCCGCAAGCTTGAGGTGATTGGGAAATCGACACAGACGGGCACGCTCATCACATTCAAGCCGGACCCGACAATCTTTACGATCACGGTCGAGTTCAAGTTCGACATCCTGGCAAACCGGTTGCGAGAGCTGGCATTCTTGAATCCAGGAGTGGAGATCCACCTGACCGATGAGCGATTGGAGAACAAGACCGAACGTTTTTACTACAGAGACGGAATTGAAGAATTCGTTCGTCAGCTGGGTAAGAGCAAGTCGGTGCTGCACCCGAAACCCATCTTGCTGTCGCGGCAGAAGGATGAGGTCTTCGTGGATTGTGTGTTGCAGTATAATGACAGCTACACGGACCAGATTTTGTGCTTTGCGAACTCCATTCCGAACCCGGATGGGGGAACTCATTTGACGGGGTTCCGAACGGCCCTGACGCGGGCGATCAACCAATATTCGAGAAGCAACAACATCCTAAAGGAGAAGGACCCGGCGATCTCTGGGGATGACGTCCGGGAGGGGTTGGTGTGTGTTTTGAGCGTCAAACTGCTGAACCCCAGGTTTGAATCGCAGACCAAGGTCAAACTGGTGAACACAGAAATCGACGGGCTAGTGTCGTCGGTGGTGTATGACGGGTTGATGACGTTTTTGGATGCGAATCCAGCGGTGGCAAAAAAGGTCATCGAAAAATCGCTGATGGCGGCGCGGGCCCGGGAGGCGGCTCGGAAGGCTCGGGAGACGGTGCGCAAGAACGCCATGACCGGGGGCGGGCTTCCAGGGAAGCTGGCTGATTGTTCCGATCGCGATCCGGCCAACACGGAGCTTTATATTGTCGAGGGCGACTCGGCAGGCGGCTCGGCGAAACAGGGTCGGGATCGGAAGTTTCAGGCGATCTTGCCGCTGCGGGGTAAACTGATTAACGTGGAGAAGGCTCGACTGGACAGGGTGCTTCAGAACACGGAAATCAGGACCATGATCACGGCGATAGGAACCGGGATAGGAGATGGCGAAGGCGAAGGCGCGTTCAACCTCCAGAAGCTTCGGTATCACAAGATCATCATCATGACGGACGCGGATGTTGACGGGTCGCACATCCGCACCCTGTTGCTGACATTTTTCTACCGGCAAATGCCGCAGTTGGTGAAGCAGGGCTTCGTCTATATCGCGCAGCCTCCCC
>CANLCA010000489.1 GCA_947487925.1 Verrucomicrobiales bacterium
GATTTCACGGGCCACGCGTCGCCACCCGTTGGCCGGCTGGCGGGATTCGTCCTCCGGTTTCACGGTTGAGCTGATGGCATTCAGGAGTGCGTTGAAATAAGCATGGTTTTCCGATGATCGTTCGTTGGCAGGGACTTCTTATCGAGCCAGGTTTCGACCTGATTGGCGCCTTAACACTCGACTCCACATGGAACAGATCTAACGCGTCTGACGAGGAAGACGCAACGTTCTTCAAGTTAATTTGTGATGAAAGTTCCCTCGCTGGAATCGAGGCGGAGCGAGCCGGGAAGTTTCTTCGGATCGAGACGCACAACGATGGGATGCGTGCCGCTGTTAAGTTCGACTCTCAGTTCATTTCGGGCCTCCTGTGGTTTGCCGTCGATCCAAATCGTGGCGCCCGACGCTCCGGTGAGTTTGAGGATGACGGGACCGGCGTTGGCGATTTGGAGTTGGGTGGCGGCGTAGAGGCCGATCAATCCCAGATACTTGCCCGGCACCGCGCCTTCCATGATGCGGCCGGCGGGGAGATGTCCGTCCACGTTCGCGTAGAGCGGGGTCCATTCCCTCGCGTTGAGGTCGCTGGTGACGAATTTCTCCTCACCAAATTGTTCGAGAGTATGGATTCCAGGCCGCACTCGCCAGACTCTGGCGATATGACCCTTTGTCGCGTCGTAGGGGCCGGGTTTGCCGAGTTCACTCAGGAAACGAAAAAGGTCAATGCGTTCTTGGGGAGTCAGGTTATCGATCAGTCCGGCAGGCATGAGAGAGAGGGATCCAATCCGGCGGTCTGAAACATTAGCTTTGGCCACGGTGAGTTCTTTGCCAATCGCGTCGCGGAGGATAATTTGTTCGGTGTTCTCCCGCACGAGCACACCGGAAAACTCCTGGCCGTCCTTTGTTTCGACAGTCACCGCGTGGTAGCCTTCCTTGATCTTCTTATTGGGGAACCAGACGGATTCGATGAGGTAATCGAGCGGGGCACTGGCCCCGATGCTGGTCATGTCGGGTCCCACCTTGCCACCGGCACCGCCAATGGAGTGACAGGCGACACAGGAAAGCTCCTTGCGGTGGTAGATCAATTCGCCCCGCACGGGATCTCCCTTGGCGAGGACATCGGCTGCGAGTTGTTTTAGCTCCGCGTCGCTGAGGGTGACATCGCCTTCGTCCAAGCCGCTGCCCCGGGTGAGGGCGAGAACAAGCTCCGGCTCGCTTCGTCCTCCTTCACGGGCGGCGCGCAATCCCGCCTTCGCAACGGGTTTGGAGATGCCTTCTTTCGGCAGAGCTCTGGCCAGGGCGGGCGCGGCACCTTTTATGTTCAGCAAGGAACGCCACAAAGCGAGCGCGTCCGCTTCGACAGGTATCTCGGCAAGAACTTCTACGGCGGCGGGAATGGCCCTGTCCAGTCTGAGAGCTGTGAGCGCAACGACGGCCGCAGGGCGAATCATTGGGTCGGTGGTTTTGGATGTCAACGGAGTCAGGACGTCGATTGCGCCTTGGCCACCGATATCGCGGAGCGTGGCAAAAGCAGCCTCCCGTAGCATGGGTGAGGAATCTTTCGCACTGGCGATGACACCGAGTTCACGGAAGTGTTTCCCCGCGTCTTTCCATCCGCCGGCAAGGCGCACGGATTCGAGGCGCACGGATTCGTTACGGTGGTTGAAGAGAGTGCCGACTTCCACCGTGCTCCCGGTGGGTTTCAAACTGCGCAGCCTGACCGCTTGATTGAGGGAGGCCAAGGCGCGAGCGGTTGTGGACTCATCGAATCCCGTCGCCAGGACCTGGTTGAAGAGGAGCCGAAGTTCCTTTGCGGTGCCTGCCTGGCCGATGAGGTCAATCCAAGGGCCGGAACCGTCCTTAGGCAATGGTCTATTCCCGAGGAGCTGTCCAAGGACTGCGCTAGCTTGGGCGGGCTCGACGGCTTTGAGTCCGTATTCGAGTTGTTTTTCACGGCCTTCGATCTTCCAAGAGCCGGACGAGAGGGCGCCGAGCCACGGTTCAGCTAGGTCGTTGATGGTGAGCCACAGGGCATACTCGAGGGATTTGTCCATAGGCTTGTCGAGAACACTCAGAGCCAGCTCGGCCGCTTTCGCTGTCGGGATGCGCGCGAGTGCGCGCAACGCCTCGAGTCGGACCCGGGGATTTTCATCGGACACGCGAGGGGCGAGGAGGTTGAGGGCTCGCGATGTGGGCAGCTCCGCTCGAGGCAGAGGTAGGGGAGCAGGGGACCATCCTTTCCAGGCTGACGCGACGTTCATCGGGTTTGCAGGGAGGCGTTGCTGCCAGAAGGCGAGCACGCGCACCGCGGCGGAGCGGACGCGTCCATCCCGAGCCTCGAGAAGCTGTTCGAGCAGTTTGGATTCGACCACATCGATGGCCTGATACATCCAGAGCGCCTCGAGGCGGGCAGGCTCCGAGTTTTGGGCCTTGGCCCAGGCGGCGAGGTCCTTCTCAAGCGTTGGGCCGTGCTCCATCAGGAGCTTGCGGCTGTGTTCTTTGATGAAAAGATGTGAACTCGTGAGGTTGGCAAACAAATCCCCAGTCGTGGCTTTGGTGAGATCCTGTTTAGGGGCTGGTTTGCGGCCCTTGTAGCTCACGCGCCAAATGCGTCCACGCTCGTGGTCGCGGCGTGGGTCTCGGAAATCCACTTCACCGTGCTGGATGATCGGATTCGACCAGTCAGCGATGTAGAGCGCTCCGTCGGGGCCTACCTTGATGTCGATAGGCCGGAACGCGACGTCCTTGGTGCGGACCAAGTCAGGCATCTCTCGGGTGACGTAGGAGGAATCCTTTTCTTCAATGGCGAAGCGAACCACCCGATGGGCACGAAAATCGCAGGTGACAAAGTTGCCCTGCCAATCGTCGGGAAAGTGCGGACTGCGGACATACTCGAGTCCCGCGAACTTGGGATAGGATCCAGGACTGCTACTCGTGTGGATGCGTCGCGCACCGGCGTAAGTGAGATACATCCCCTGCGGGATGACGTGGAAAAGACCGCCTTGTCCAGGGTCCGCGCTGCTTGCACCGTCGGTGCTGAAGCTTTGGCCAAAGTCGTCGATGGCGTGACCCCACGAGTTGACAAGTCCCTTCATGTGGATGCCGACCTCCATTGTGGGTACCCGCAGATTCAGGACGCCGCCGCTATTCAGCCGGATGACGCCGTGGGGAGTTTCCATGTGGGTATGGATGTAAATGCTCTGGTTCATGTAGAGCTGGCCGTCCTGGCCCCAACGGAGCGTGTGGAGGATGTGGTGTGTGTCTTCCGTGCCGAATGCGCTGAGGACGACGCGGCGCTGGTCAGCTTTTCCGTCGCCGTCGGTGTCCTTGAAATGCAGCAGTTCCGTGCTGGCGCCGACGTAGACGCCTCCGTCGCCTGGCAGGACGCCCGTTGGAATCAAAAGGCCTTCGGCAAAAACCGTGGACTTTTCGGCTCGGCC
>CANLCA010000490.1 GCA_947487925.1 Verrucomicrobiales bacterium
ACCCTCCCCAATCCGCGAAGTTCCTGACGCAATGGCTGGATCGCGGTGATCACGGAGAGATGGCATACCTCGCGAAGAATGCGGTCAAACGGATAACGCCGGATCTTGTCCTGCCTGGCGCAAGGTCGATCCTTTGCCTGGCGACTTCCTACCATCGCCAAGATCCTGGAAGCCGAAATTGTCCCAAATCAAAAGAGACGCCTCACCAGGGGATTGTCGCCCGGTACGCCCGCTACGAGGATTACCACCAAGTTTTGGGAGAGCGGCTCAAAACATTCACCGCGTTTCTCGACACCCTTGCCGGTGTGACACGAAAATCGCTTTGGTACGTGGACACCGGTCCCATCCTCGAACGTGATCTAGCTCAACGCGCTGGGCTAGGCTTTGCCGGAAAACACACGAACCTCATCAGCCGAAGTCTTGGGAACTGGTTTTTGCTTTCTGAGATTTTGACACTTGCTGAAATCGAGCCTGATGCCCCTGAAAAGAACCGGTGCGGCAAGTGCGAACGGTGTATCCACGCCTGCCCAACGGGCGCCATCACCGCCCCATTCACTCTGGACGCGCGACGCTGCATCTCCTACCTCACCATCGAACTGAAGGGCTCCATCCCCACCGAATTGAGACCTCTGATCGGCAATCGCATTTTCGGATGCGACGACTGCCTCGCAGCCTGCCCATGGAACCGCTTTGCCCGGCAAGGATCCATGCTGGCAGCCTCGGTCAGGCACGATCTGGTTTCACCCAACTTGGTGGACTTGCTGCAACTTGATGAGCAGGGATTTCGAGTCCAATTTAGAAACTCACCGTTTGCCCGATCCAAGCGTCGTGGACTTCTGCGAAACGTCTGCGTGGCGCTGGGGAATGTCGGAAACGAGGCCGATCTACCCCACTTGGAAAAGGCCCGATCGGACCGGGAACCACTGGTTGCGGAACATGCAACCTGGGCAATCCAACAGATCAAGTCGAGGGCTCCCCTGGCTTAGCGATCCGGGTCAGCGGCGATGAGCTTGCCCGGTTTCGATGTCGGAGCTTTGGCCTCTAACCCGGGAGGCAATGGAGGCAGTTTCGTGATCAGGCTCCTCCAAGCCTTCCGTTCCTCAACCGGCATCGCCCTCCATCGTTCCGCGTTCTTCAGGAATTCCTTCCGCGCGTTCTCGCTCATTTCCGAATACTTTTGGAACGAATCGAGGCATTGTTTGCGCTGAAGTGCAGGCAGTTGCTCGAGCTGCTTCAGTCTGATATCCACATGCTTGCGCTCGCCATCTGAAAAGGCTCGCAACGTTTTTTGCTTCTCTTCCGCTGAAAGCTCGAAAAAACGCTCAAGCTGGCTAGAGACGTTCTGTTTGCGGGCTGCCATCACATTTCGCCATTGCTCGGGGCTCATCGCGGGTTGCGGCTTGGACTCACGTCCATGACTATTCCACAGCTTCACCTGTTCGGTCGGAGGGGCATTTTCGAGCCGGGCGAAATACTGCAGAGTGATCCCGTGCTGGAGAACTTCTTGACGGAGGTTCGTTGGCAGCGCGTCCCACTCCATCAAACGATCCTCCACAAGCTTGCGAATGCCGTCCGGCACTGCGGCTAGGCGCTCGATGCGGCTTGTGGGGGGCATTCCGAAGAGGGGCACCAAAAACCACCTCAACTCCATCATCTGCAGCCGGACTTCGCGTTCCGCAACCGGAATGGACTCGAATTCCCTGAGGCGCTCTTCAAGATGTTTTCGATGCACCGCTGGCTTTTTTTCCAAAATCAATTCACGTTCCTCAGTTGCCGACGCGAGCAGCTCTCGGAATGCTCGAAAGGGGTTGTTGAGAATAATCCCAGTGGGTATAGGGGGAGTGCCGGCCGTCGTGGGTTGAGGGGATTCGGCCGCCAGGCAAACCCAAAATGCTGCACCCACTCCAACACATCCTGCGAGCAGTATACCTCGAATTCGACGTGTTCTGTTCATCGTTAGATTCTCCATGAGCCTCATTGCAACGCCGCCAGCAGGGCGGCATCCATTTCCACAGTCGTTCTAGGAGCCTGAACTCTTCCAAGAAGGCGGATCGCATCAAAATCCTGCAACACTTCGATCTCGGGAATTACGGCCACTTGGGTGACCGTTGCCAAAACTTGAACAAACTGTTGTCGCTGATAAGCCTTCACCCCGTAAACGACGCTCAAACCGATCGCTACAACCAACCCTGCAGCCGTCGTTTGCGTCACCCAGGAACGCTTGACGTATCCCGCTAAACGGCTGAGCCATCCTGCCGTGCCCAAGTCACCCCCACCGCGCGCCGATCGAGCCTCTTCCAATCGGGCGGCCGCCACCACACGCGCCGTAAAATTTGAGGACAACGGTGCATTCGGAACACCTGTCAACAATCGGCTCAACGCCTCTTCCTCTTCAAAGAGAAGTCTCTGGGCATCATCCCCCCCCAGATGCCCCTCCAACCAGGCGCGTTCATCCGCCGTGAACTCGCGTCGCCATACAGTTTCTAGTGCCTGCTTGCGAATCGTATGCTTCATTTTCCTCTTCTGGTTCATACCCGAGACAGGTTGGAAGTTGCTCACGATGCCTTCGCAATCCAAGCTCCCGACCGCAGATAAGGTTTCAACCGCTGCTTCAAAGTCTCTCGAGCTCGGTGAATCAGGGACTTGGTCGCTGACAAAGAACATCCGAGCACTTCGGAAATATGCTCATATGAAAGCTCTTCCTGGCAGCACAACAAAAGCGCCGTCCGCTGAGTTTCGGGCAACCCCCTCACCACCTCGCCAATTTTCTCCTCCAATTCCGCCTGCAGCGCACTTTCCTGCGGACCACAGGCCCGCGAGTCCTCGAATTGCCGCGGCAAATCTTCTCCATCCATCTCAATCATGGCATCGAACGATTGCGCCGGGTGTCGGGAACGTCTCCGGATTTCGTTGAAACAGAGGTTCCGAGCAATCGTGAAAAGCCAGGTTGTGAACTTCGCGGATACCTGGTAACGAGACGCTGATTTATAAACCTGCACGAAGACGGTTTGTGTCAAATCCTCGGCCTCTGTCGCATCCGGGAGAGTGCGGTAAATCATGTTCATCACGGGTTGCTTGTACTTCTCTACCAATGCCTCGAAGGCCTGCATGTCCCCGCTTTTCACGCGAAGCATCAACTCGGCATCATTGTCTCGACTCTCGGGCATCGTTTTACAACCTACCAAACACCATCTCCAAGGCAAGGTTGCGCAAGGCTTTTTCTCAGAATGACGTCGAGAACAACTGGAAGTTCTGTTCCGCCAGTAGGGGCTGGTCTTTGCCCCAAATCCTCGCCTAAGCGGCGGGACGAAAAAAAATCCGGGGGGGGTGCCTAGAGGGGGTATCCGGAAAATCGCAATCCCTCCATTTTCCTCGGTTAAGCCCTATAAAATCGTTGTAAGTGGCTCTTGTGTACAGGGTTTCACATGG
>CANLCA010000491.1 GCA_947487925.1 Verrucomicrobiales bacterium
AAGTGATGAGATCGTAGTCGATGTATTGCCAAAAAGTCCGTAACACCGAACTTGAACAAGGTTGCTGGACCGAACGCGCGCGGGCTGCGTCAGTTTCCAATTCGGACGCCACTGGGCGCCCGCGTTGGTCAGTTCTGGCATTAGGCCATTCCGGGGCGCGTCGGCGGCGTGGCGATTTCGGGCTTCGTCGGTCGGGGCCGCTTAGCCAGAGTCGGTGTGTTCAGTCGGTCGTGAGGTCGGGCATTCGCACATGACGACATCGATTGCAGATTACCGAGCGCGTCGCGGTGACGTGGCGTCTGCGTGGCGTTCCGGGATCGCTGGCCGTGCATGTTCAACCATGCGGTGGAGACGAACCGCGGATGCGCTTGGGGGCTGATTTCTATTGTTGCCGCCAATCGGAAACTGTAGCGTGGGGGAGATACACTCGGGCATTCGATTCATGCGCACCGATTCGAGATCTCTCCGCGAATACAATCACAGAGCTGCTGGGTTCACGCTCGTAGAGCTGCTCGTCGTCATCGCGATTATTGCGATCCTCGCGGGAATGCTGCTGCCCGTTTTGAGCCGGGCGAAGGGCAAGGCTCGGGCGGTGCAGTGCATTTCGAACCTCAAGCAATGGGGTTTGATCTGGCACTTCTACACGGATGAAAACAATGGGAAATTCAGTGATGGGAGCACCGTGGGTTGGGCGCGCGGGGAGTGGGTGCGGGCGCTCGCCAAGCATTACCGCGAAAAGCCGCATTTGTTGTTCTGCCCGGACGCCACTATGCGCCGCTCTCCCGCCAGCGACATCCGTGAAATCAAGCTGCCTCTAACCACGCCAGAAAACCGATTGGCGCCATACGGCGGACCCCACACGGCATACAACTTTCCAGCGTTCGCCGAAGATCAAACGCCAACCCAACTTGTCAGCAGCTACGGCGGCAACAACTGGATTTACAACGCGCGCGTCGACATCCAGGGACGAAAAGTGCAAGATCATTGGGGCTCGTTCGAGGTGCCCGGCAATATGTCTGACATACCCTTGTTCCTGGACTCCATGTGGCGCGGGGGCGGTCCGGATCATCGCGATTCCTCCAAAGATCAAGCGCCGACGTCCAACGGACAATGGATTGGCGCAGGAGCGGAGTCGGCTCATTTCGCATTCCGACGCCACGGCCGAGGTATCAATAGCGTCTTCTTTGACCAATCAGTTCGCGCCACTGGTTCACCCAAGGCCATTTGGTCCCTTCAATGGCATCGCAATTATCACAAGCATGGGCTTGAGCGGACCAAAGTCTTTCCGACGTGGATGCGGTGACGAGCACAAGGCATCCATATTTTGTTGGTGGAGATGCGGCAGTCTGCGCAGCGCCAGCAGCTGCATACCCGCTGCTTGGACGAACTGCGACTGGTTTTCGACTCACGCGCGCTCCAGGGGATGATTGGATCTACAAGATCCCATCGCTCCGGCCGGACTCAAATTCATTTTGAGTGCTGGTATCGTTCAAAACCGGCTAAAACCGGGACTCCTTAGGGCTTTCAACAACGTTTTGCAGAGTTAGGAGCCCCACCTTCAGGTGGTCAATTGCCAAAATGAGACTTCCCCGAATTTCGTGCGCGTTGCACTCCTGAACCTGATAGGCCGCGCCTAAAGCCTCACCCTTATCAGGTTCATGGGAGGGGGAGAACTGCTGCCGGAGCAATTGACACGCTGACGCCGCCAGAACATCGTCCATCCATGCCCACCGCTAACAGCGCCTCAACCACTTCTATACATATTGCGACCTTCGCATCGATCGCAACCAAGGCAGTTCTATCCAGGCGCGCCTGTTTGGGAACCGGGCTCGCCCTGTTGGCCACGGTCCTGGGTTGCAAAACGACGTCCTTGGAAACGGCGTCAACGATCGGCCCTTGGAAGCTGGCGCCATTAACTCGCGTTCCAACTGTCACGTGGGGCGGCACCCAAGGGCTGGCGCAGGAGCTTTACTACGCTGGCGAACCTTTTGAAGGGAAACCGACGCGTGTGTTCGCCTATTTGGCAAGGCCCGCTGATCGCGCTCAAAGGAAGCGTCCGGCGATGGTTCTGGTGCATGGCGGCGGCGGAAAGGCGTTTCGGGATTGGGCCGAGCATTGGGCCAAACGCGGCTACGTGGCGCTCGCGATGGACCTCGCTGGGAATGGCCCTAAAGGACGGCTGCCAGACGGAGGACCAGACCAGGCCGACAAGGTCAAATTCCGAGAATTCACGGAATCGGAAGCCTCGGACATGTGGACGTATCATGCGGTGTCCGCGGTGATCTTGGGGCATTCGTTGCTGAGGTCGCTGCCGGACGTTGATGCAAGCCGGATCGGTCTCACTGGGATCAGCTGGGGGGGATATTTGACATGCATTGTGGCGGGTCTCGACCCGCGTTTCAAAGTTTCCGTGCCAGTTTATGGATGCGGGTTCTTGGGAGAAAACAGCGTGTGGAAGGACGGCTCCCTCGCGGCGATGACGCCAGAAGGTCGCGAACGCTGGCTGCGTCTATTCGATCCAAGCCATTACGTGGGTGCCGTCAGGTTTCCGATTCTGTTCGTGAATGGAACGACCGACTTTGCCTATCCCTTGGACAGTTATTTAAAAACTTACCGGCTGGTGCCAGCACAATGGCGGCACGTGTCCTTGGCGGTCAATCGCGCGCACGGACATATTTGGACATTCCCCGAAGTTGATTCCTTCGTGGATCATTTGCTTCAAGGAGAGCCTTCGTTGCCGAAAGTTGGAGCTCTCGAAAAGCGGGACAATAGGCTCTCAGTTCGTGTGAAATACGGCGGAGCACTTCAAGAGACTATCCTTTGTTATACCACCAATACCGGGCCCTGGCAGAAGCGGCGGTGGCATACGGCTCCCGCCCAATTCAAAGGAAGCGGGAGGCAAGTGACCGCGGAACTTCCGTCGGAGCGGCCTATTGTTGCATTCCTAGCGGTCAAGGATGCCAAAGGCAGGCACATGAGTTCCGAACATGTCGAACTGCTGGAGCCGTGACCCCAGTGGTCAGTCGCGTCAGGGCCTTCACAGAGGCCCGCGGCCAGGGGATGGATTCTGGCTCCCGTTGGTGGTTGGGTTGATCTAACGGTCCGTGCAAAATTAACCCAACTTTCTACACTGGAACTGGTTTTTGAGAACATTCACGGGAGACCCTCTCGGATTTCCCAGCAAAAGCGGGGTTTTCCATCGTTCAGAACCTCTAAAAGCTTTGTCGTGAAGACCCATCCTTATCGGAGAACGTTCCCTCCGCCACTGCCTAGAAAACTACGTGGCTCACTTTCATGCACAGCGGAACCACCAAGCCAAGGACAACGTCATCGTGTTTCCCGAGCCTGAAGACCACCTCGGCCAATCCACCGGCTCAATTCAAACACGCGAACGCCTCGGCGGCCTCCTAAAGTTCTATTATC
>CANLCA010000492.1 GCA_947487925.1 Verrucomicrobiales bacterium
CCTGCCAGTTGCGGATTCCAAATTTTGCCTGATAAGTAAAGTCGGCGTGGGATGGACGGAATTTCTCGGCCATTTCAGAGTAGGCCTCAGGCCGGGCGTCCTCGTTTTGCACCCACATGGAAATGGGAGTTCCCAAGGTTCGACCCTCGAAAACGCCAGACATGATCTGAACACGATCGCTTTCCTTTCTCGGCGTAACGATGCTCGATTGACCCGGACGGCGGCGATCGAGCTCCGGCTGGATGTCGGATTCGTTCAAGTCGAGCCGAGGTGGACACCCATCGACCACAACCCCCACTCCTCCCCCATGAGATTCGCCCCAGGTGGTGATCTGAAAAACTTTACCGAACGAGTTGCCCATGCCGAAACTCTGAAAGAATCGTCTCAAGAGGTCAACTGCGCGCAGCACCCACAGCTCTTAAAGCCCTGACCATTCAGCAGGGTTTGAACTGAACACCGCTAAAACCAACGTTGCAGATTAGAAATCATTTTGTTCGGGATGCTTCAACAATCACCGTCCGGTGCCAGGAAACCAGACGACACAGAAGTCTCTTGGGCCTCGAATGCTGTGGTTCCAACCTGCTCTGCTTGTTGAAGTTTAGATTCCGAATCAGCTTTGTCGAAAACTGTCCGAAGTGCGTCGCCGGAGACGATCAGGATGGTGGAAATCACGCGAACGCCGTGAAAATAATCCGCGCGTTGATGTCACGATTCGGTTTCCGTCTCCAGAGAACTGCTCGAACGAGGGCTTTAGGCCTTCGTCGTGCCTCCAAACCGGGCCCCAATGTCCCAAGAAAGAAAAAAGCCGTCCGCAACAGGCGGACGGCTGACCCAAACAACCCAGCCATGCGAAGCAGGAGGATCATTCGAGTTAAATATAGCAATACTCATGCCAATGTGGTGTAAAAAGGTAATGAATTTCGAGGAACATTCCACTTGCACCGATTGGGGGCGAAACTCGAACATGCGGCACAAGTCCCTGAAAAACTTCGAGCCGATTGAGCACCAAACCCGTCCATTACTTCAACCGCTACACCAGCAGGGTCGAGAACGAAGCCATCTATGGGGAGAGATTCCTCAGATGGACCTACGAGAAGCCCTTGGGCAAACTGGCGCTGCACCTCCTGGCAAAGCGAGCTATCTTTTCAAAGCTTTACGGGATGCTGATGGATCGTGCATCCAGCCGCAGGCGGATCGCCCCTTTTATCCGAGAATACGGTCTGAACGAGTCTGATTTCCAACAACCCGCTGAGTCCTTTCAGAGCTTCAATGAGTTCTTCTATCGCAAGCTCAAACCGGCCTGCCGTCCGATACATCCCGAGGCAGGCGTCGCGGTGTTCCCAGCGGACGGACGACATCTCGCATTCCAGGATTTTTCAAAATGCCATGGGATTTTTGCCAAGGGCCAAGTGTTCACACTTGAGGAACTTGTCCAGGATCCCTCCCTCGCCCGTGCCTACTCCAATGGTGCCGTTCTCATCTCCAGGCTCTGCCCTGTGGACTATCATCGGTTTCATTTTCCAGCAGCCGGGGTTCCTTCCAAACTCTCGATGATCGAAGGCCCTCTCCAATCGGTAAACCCCATTGCGCTGGTTCAGACAATCCGTATTTTGTCCACCAATCGACGGTGTCGAAGCGAGTTGCAATCTTCTCAATTCGGACGTGTTCTCATGGTCGAAGTTGGGGCGACTTGTGTGGGTGGATTTTCCTATACTTACTCGCCAGGAAAGCCTGTTGAAAAGGGTCATGAAAAAGGCTTCTTCAGATTTGGAGGGTCGCTCACGATCACTCTTTTCGAACAAGGCCGCATGGTATTCGACACCGATGTCCTCGAAAACTCGAATCATCTCATGGAAACTTATGCGCGCATGGGAGATAGCGTCGGCAGGTGCACGTCTTGAGCAAAGTGATTCTAAGCCCTTGGATAACCTCCGCAAAAGCCTGGAGATAAAGTCGTTACAAGCCTATTCCAAGATCCGTGAAGGAACTACCTCATGCCTGCTTAGGACCCTCTTATCTAGGCTGTTCTCGATCTTCACCCCGCTGACCTGCCGTTTTAAGGATTATTTGCTTGATCCCAATCGAACCCATGGCCAGTTGTGTTATTGTGTTCTTCAGTCGCCAAATCCAGAAGCCCATGACCAAACTGACGGCAGCTCCTCCAACAACCTCACGACAGTTATCCCTCTGTCTTGTGCATTCCACGATGGCTATCCCACTTTCTACAATTCGATGCCGCCTCCTGTCACGGTCTCGCATCGTTCATAGGTTTTGCCTGAATTTTGCAAGAGTGATCTTTGCCCTGACTTTGGTTTTTTCATCCCTTCTTTGTAAGGCCGCCCTCGAAGCCCCCCCGCTGCCCGCGGCCGAGGATGTCATTGTGAAATTACTCGATCGTGCCAAATCTATTTCCTCGGACACGAACCGAACCCGCTATGTTTATTTGAAAACCCTCGAAACCGAGGAGTTGGACGACTCCGGGCGAGTCAAGTCCAAGAAAGAGCAGCTTTACGAAGTCAAATTGATCGGAGGAATGCCTCATCCGCGTCTCATCCGAGTAAACGGCCGTTCCCTGGGCAAAGAAGAAATTAGCAAGGAAAACGACAGCCAGGAAAACACTCGGCGGAGCATCACCTCTCAAAAACGTCCTGGTCGGCGAGAAATGGTCATCAGCGAAGATTTGCTAAGCCGTTTCCAATATAGTGTGGAGGGGCGAGAATTGCTTCTGGGCCGAGACACATTGATCGTCTCCTTCAAACCGAAGGCGACGCGGTTGCCCGAAAAAAGGATTGCCGACCGTGTCATCAACAAGTTGTGCGGGCGTGTGTGGATCGACGAGCAAGACTTTGAATTGGCCAGGATCGACCTGCGATTGACTGAGGAGGTCACCCTGTGGGGAGGGGTACTCGGATCGCTGAAGGAGCTGAGCATGGTGATGGACCGGGATCGGCTGCCAACAGGTGTGTGGTTCAACAAGAAAGGAGTTTTCACGATCCAGGGCAGGAAGCTGTTCAGCTCGCTCAGGATGCGGGCACGGGAAACGGCCTCAAAGATACGCGCAGAAAATGCTCATGAGTAGCGTCGCGCGCATTTCCCCGAGGTTGGGTAAAACGGTTGGAAATCATCCATCGACCCCTTGAAAACTAATATTCCCCAAGGGCTCATGGAAATCTTGGAGCACACTCCGGAGCTCCAATATTCCTACCTTGTCGGAGGTTGTGTCCGAGATGCCCTGCTCGGCTTCGCTGTCGCAGACTACGATATCGAAGCCTACCAAGTTTCTTACGAAAGTCTTGCGCGAGGGCTCCGTCGCTGGGGTCGCACCAGTTTGGTCGGCCGCTCGTTCGGAGTCATCAAGCTCCAGCTTCAGGATGGCCATGCTTACGACTTCAGCCTTCCCAGACGCGATTCAAAAA
>CANLCA010000493.1 GCA_947487925.1 Verrucomicrobiales bacterium
CCTGCCCCCGTTTGATCCGCAACGGCCCTTGGATCAACTCGGTCAGCAGTGAACTCGCGAGCATCGGTCGCAGCGTCTGCCCCGTGAACACCCATGTCGTGTCGGCTTTGAACAGTGTTGGCCTGAACGCCATAGGATCAGTTTGAATGCTGATTTCTCCGTCGGATTCAAGACGCGCCCGCACTGGGGGTGCCCACAAATCTGACTGCACTTGCACACTCTGGTTCTTGCCAAGGGTCACTCGGGGATGCCCCACCAAAACCCGTAGTAACTTGTTGAAATCCAAAATGGTCATCTGCAAGATCCCTGGAGCCCCTCCGTCACTCAACAGCTCGATCTGATCCAAGAGTCGGGAATCCGCCTCGTCGAACCGCCATTCCTGATCGCGCGGCAGGACGTCCAACGGCCGGCGCTTAGAACCTACCTTGCATTCAAAGTACATCATCACCACACCCCGAGGGGCGCCTTGCGCAAGGAGGGGGGGGAGGATGAGAAACAACTCCGCAAGCTCACCCCCAACGCCATGCCCGGGAGACACGCGCCGCAACGCGGGAACAGACGTCGCCCCAGACGCTTTCAACACTTCACTCGCCCCGGTCGAAGCCCCACGCCCCGAGACGCTCCCCGACGCCGCGCCCCCAGGAGACGCCTTGTTGCTTGTTGATTTCTTCAAGGCCTCGGCGCTCTGAATCTGATGCACGCCAATCGCGACTGAATGGGCGCAAATCAACCCCCTTTGACGAGACTGCCGACACGGACAAAGGTTCTCGATATCCAAGGCCCCCTTGATCACAAGACCCGCGCGATAAGAACTACCCCCTTCTTGAACAACCCCCTTCAAAACTGGGGGCGTCCAATCGGAGCTGAGCACACGATCCGCTGCCACAAGGCCGCGCGCGTTCTTCATGGCCTCCCATCCGGCCGCCTTCGCCAGAAACGATTCTGTCAAATCAATGCTCATGTCGCTAAATCAAAGCCCAAGCCACCCTAAAGTGCCAGGAGTCGAGTGTCAGCCGCTTTCGACCGTCCTCTCGCAACCCAGCAGATAAGGGCGTGGTTTCGCGACCTTCACGAGGCCGCGTTACGCGAGACCCTGGAATGTGTCTTGGATTTCCAGTTCTGAGAAGCTCACAAGGACTCGTCTAACTCCTCCCGATTAGGTCCCGCTCGCAATGGCCTTACCCTGCTCAATCGACACCATAAATTCATCTCGTCTTGAGGGTTTTTATCTTCCAGACTCAGTTCTTGAGCTACTCGTGCGTAGCCCTAATGCATTGTCCATGACGAAACCACTGGCGCTGGTCGTTTATCAGAATCTGATGCCCGGCACCCAATTGGTAAACCGGCTCCATGACCTCGGTTACCGCGTTCAGTCCCTGAGCGATCCCCGGGCGCTCAAGGACGCCGCCGAACGCGAAAAACCGATCGTTGTCTTGATGGATCTCGCCCCTGCGGCTGCCGATCTTCTGCTCGTCATCAGCGCGGTTAGAACAAACGGGCCAACTTCCCATATCCCCATTGTAGCCTTCGCGCAATCGGTGGAAGAAAAGTTTATCGAAACCGCCCAGAACGCCGGCGTCACTCTGCTTGCCAATGAGGAAGCCATCCTGGCACAGCTTCCGCAGCTCCTGGATCAGGCTCTAGAATTTGTCTAAACCAAACCCCTTTGCCATCCTAACCGATCGAAACCGTTCAACCCACACTTCAGCCCACTCCTCCTATGGCCGTACCGACCGTAAAACTTTCTCAGGGCATCCACGTGATGCATCTCTTCTATCGCATTGATCGCGCCCTCTGGGCCGGCCTGCCGGAAGGGACTTCTCTCACCGCCCGCACTCGGCTCGAAAGCCTCTGCGGCGCTAACTCCTCAGCCTCCAGCCCTCGGCTTTGCACTTACACGAATATCGGAGGCAAAGCCGATCTTGTTTTTTTCATCCTGGCTCCCGAGCTCCAACAGCTCGGGCAGATTCACCGTAGCATCGAAGCTTGTTTCCCTCCCGGCGCGTTGCAGCCCGTCTTTTCCTACCTCAGCGTCACGGAACTCACAGACTACATGCCCAATGAGGAGGACAATTTGCGAGCGCTCGCCAACGAAAACCTTGAACCGGGCTCGGAGGCGCACACGAAGCGCCTCGAGGAAATGCGAAAGCGGATGAACGAATACAGCCGCTACCGCCTCTACCCTGAACTGCCGGACTGGGAAATCATGTGCTTTTACCCTATGAACAAAAAGCGGAATCTGGGCGATAATTGGTATCTGCTCGACTTCGAGACCCGCAAAAGAATGATGGGAGGCCACGCCAAAACCGGCCGAAAGTTCGCTGGCCGAGTCTCCCAGCTGATCACAGGATCCACCGGCCTTGATGATTGGGAATGGGGTGTCACCCTCGTCGCTCACCAGACGGATGCCATCAAGGAAATCGTTTACGAAATGCGCTTCGACGAAGTGACTGCCCGCTTTGGTGAATTCGGCGAATTTTACATCAACCTGCGACTTTCTCCCGCAGACCTTTGGCCTCACCTCCACCTGTGACAGGGTGGATGCGCGTCCGCTGAGGCGATCACCGAGGCACGTCCTCGTCCTCGATTCCAGTTTCCCACTTCGGATAGATTCCGGGCTTGATCTCGTTGCGCCGGATCAATTCCTGGAGGTCGCGTATGATCGTCCGACGCGCGACTCGAAACTGCCTGGCAAGTGCGGAAATGTTCGGACGTTGATCTGAGTTTGCCAGCATCCTATGAATCTGGCTCTGCCTGAGCAGCCGGTCGGTGGACCGGCTGAGTAGATCTTCCACGTCCACTCGCCGGGACCGCTCCAATGCCTCAAATTGACGCACGACTTCCGTCTCGCCGCACTCCTTCAGCGCCACCCAGATGGTCTCCTTTAAATCCTCCAGATCCAGAGGCTTTGTGAGGCAATAATGAGCCCGTCGTGGCCCTTGCAATGCCGTGATCCGCTGGTGCACCTCCAACGCGCCCGAGACAATGACCACCGGGACGTGCGGCAGCAAGTCCTTGAAATCTGCAAGAAAGTCCAGCCCTAGCTCACCTCCCTCAAGAATGTGGTCCAAGAGGATCAGGTGCGGTGGATTTCGTGAAATCGATTGAAGCGCCTCCGTGCCTGTCGACACTCGCACCAACTCATACTCAGTCAGCGCCTCCTCGTAGATCTCATACTGAAGATCGTCGTCCTCAATGATCATGATTCGAGGGAAAGACATCGCGCACTCAACGTATACGCTTGCCCCGTCCACAGATCAAGCCCCACCCCAAATCCTCGCCTAAGCGGCGGGACGAAAAAAAATCCGGGGGGGGTGCCTAGAGGGGGTATCCGGAAAATCGCAATCCCTCCATTTTCCTCGGTTAAGCCCTATAAAATCGTTGTAAGTGGCTCTTGTGTACAGGGTTTCA
>CANLCA010000494.1 GCA_947487925.1 Verrucomicrobiales bacterium
GCCACAAGCGTCTAAATAGGACAAGCAACGACAATCCGGTGAGGGCTCCCATGAGGACGTCGCTCGGAAAGTGAACCCCCAGATACACCCGTGAGACGCAGACGGCGAGAGCCAGCGCTAAAGCTGCTGGCAGGCTCCATTTCCTTCTGAATTCCAGCGCCAGAAAGAGCCACAACGCGGTGGAGAGCACGGCATGGCCTGAAGGCATGGCGTAGCTGCTTCCGATGGGCGCCAGCGACAGGATCCGCGAATCGACCCAGTGCGGTCGAGGCCAATGGAAAGCGAGTTTGAGAATGTTGGTAACCGTGTTGCACAGCAAAAAAAGAGCCACGAACCGGATGCCTAGCCGGCGGTTGAATCCGAGAAAAAGAGCCGGGATGACGAGGTAGAACACCTCCGCGCCAAGGTAGCTGGTTCCTCTGAGGAAAAGCATCCAATCAGAATGCTGTTGCAGAAGGATGATCCACGGGATCTCGAACAAATGCAGGTTCTCCATAGCGTTAGGCGCGCGGTCGATCCGGCTTAGGCGAAAATCTCTCGAACCACGTTCCCGTCAACATCCGTGAGCCTGAAATCTCTCCCGGCGTGTCGGAAGGTGAGCTGCTCATGGTCGATTCCCATGAGAGCGAGCAGCGTGGCGTGCAGGTCGTGGACATGCATTTTTTGGTCGACGCAATAGAAGCCGTATTCGTCGGTCTGACCATAGCTAAACCCCCTTTTGACACCGCCGCCGGCAAGCCACATCGAGAAGGCATGGGGATGGTGATCCCGTCCATCCTTTCCCTGGAGCGTGGGGGTGCGCCCAAACTCGCCTCCCCATAGCACTAGGGTATCGTCGAGCAACCCGCGGGCTTTCAAATCGGTGAGCAGGGCGGCGATGGGACGATCGACCTCGAAACCCAACCGCCCATGGTCGGCGGTCAGGTTATCGTGCTGATCCCAATAACCGTGTGTTGCCTGGACGAAACGCACGCCGCGTTCGCTAAAGCGCCGCGCCAGCAGGCAGAGTTTGCCGAAAGCCGCGGTCTTAGGGTCTTCGAGCCCGTAGAGTTTTCGAGTCGCCTCGCTTTCGCGCTGGATGTCCATCGTCTCCGGGGCTTCGTTCTGCATGCGAAAAGCCAGTTCGAAGGACTCGATTCTTGATTCCAGCGCCGTGTCCGTTTCGAGTCCCTGAAACCTCGTCTTTTCCAAGTCTCGCATCAGGTCGATTTGAGCTCTTTGAGCCGTGGCGTTGGGGGTCTCACTTTTTAGATAGGCAATACTCGGGAGGTCGTTCGGGCCGCCCCCGGCAATGGGTGTGCCTTGGTGGGAGGCAGGCAGGAACGCGCTCGACCAGTTGCCAACGCCCCCGTGGCCGTAACTTGGATTGAGGGTCACGAAACTAGGAAGATTTTGGTTTTCGCTGCCGAGCCCATAGGAGACCCAAGATCCCATGCTGGGCCGCACAAACGTGTCCGACCCCGTGTGGAGCTTGAGCAACGCACCGCCGTGTGCCTCATTTGTTCCGTGGATTGTTTTGAGAACGCAGAGGTCGTCCGCGTGCTGGGCGACATGGGGGAAGAGATCGCTGATTGTTGTGCCGCTCTGGCCGTAGGAACGAAATTCCCAGGGGGACTTGTAGAGGTTTCCGGTCTTGGCGAATTGGATGCGAGGTTTCGCGAAAGGCAGGGGCTTTCCGCTGTCGGCAACGAGTTTGGGCTTGAAATCGAACGTGTCGACATGCGAAGGGCCGCCATGCATGAACAGAAAGATGATTCGTTTTGCGCGGGCGGCTGCGTGAGGCGCTTTGGGGTGGAGCGGAGAAAGCGGGGGCGCTGCGGGACGGCCTAACGAGTTCCCGCTGAGCAAGGAAAGCAGGGCCAGTTCGCCGAACCCGACGCCGCAACGGCGGAGCAGGTCACGTCGGCTCAGTGGGCCGTGCGCGGAACTGTTGAGGTTTGAAAAAGTCATTCGCGATGGTTGAATTCATTGGAGGCTAGAAGGGCCCCGCACAGCCTTTCGAAGGCGGCTCGCCGCAGGTCTTGGGAGGGCACTTTGGAAGCGTTCTCCGAGGAAGAATGCGACTCCGAAGCGTCCTTCAAAAAGGTGTTGCAGCGACTCCGCTCGCCTGGAGTGGGTGCGCGGGAATACACGGTCTCATAGACCCAATGCAGTTGGCTTGGGGGGTCCGCCGGGTGCAATTCCAAGGCTCGATGTGCCAGGCCGGCTGCGCATTCTTTCATGAGCGCGCTGTTAAGAAAGAAGAGGGCTTGGTGCGGCACGGTCGTGGTGGCTCTCTGGCTGACGCCCACGCTTGGGTTCGCAAAATCGAAGATCGTGAAGAGATCAAACACTCGATCTCTGACCACGGGGAGGTAGAGGGAACGTTTGCGTGACTTGAAGGCGGCCTCGTCTCGCGGAACATAATCCGCGTTCTTCCATGCCACCAGTGTGCCGCCCATGGAAGTGTCGAGCAACCCTGACACCTTCAGCATGGAATCTCGAATCATCTCGGCTTCGTGTCGTTGCCGAGGAAAATAGGACAGGAACCGGTTTTCCGGATCCACCAAGCCCGCTCGCGCCAGGGATTCAGCCACGCTCGTGTCCGTCCCCTGGCCCGGGTTGGCGCCCGATCTGGCCACCAGCTCCGCCTCTAGGGACGAACTCTGCTGGTAAGTGGCGGAGGTGAGTATCAGGCGGTGGAGTTGTTTGACGCTCCATCCTGACCGGATGAACTCGATGGCGAGCCAATCGAGCAGTTCAGGGTGCGAAGGCGGTTCTCCACGAACTCCAAAGTTGTCGCTGGTCTTGACCAAGCCGGTTCCGAAATGTCCCTGCCACACCCGGTTGACGATCACTCGCGCTGCGAGCGGGTTTTGAGCCGAGGCGAGCCACTGGGCGATTTGGAGGCGTCCGCTCTGTTTGAGAGAGAGGGTGGGCGCTTCGCTGGTTGCGATCGTTCCAGGCAAACCGCGGCGAACTGAGAAGGCAGCCAGGGTTAGATGACTGCCGCGGATGTGCACAGGAACGTCCACGGGCTTGTCGTCCGTGACTCCCATCGCAAAACGCGCTTGTGGGGGGCCCATGGCGATCAGTGCATCTCGATCCTTCTCGAGGGACTCCAATTTTTGAGTCGTTTCCTTGGGATACTCTTTTCGCGGCTCTTTGGGCAGCTTCTGTCCGGTTTTGTTCGTGAGCGCGCTGTTGGCGGCGGTGACCAAGGAATCGATGGGCCCTTGGGCGGATCTCACCAGCACCTGGTGCGCTTCCAGCCGTTTCATCTCTTCCGCGGGCGTGATGTTCACCTCGCTCCATTGAGAGACGAAATCGAGGTTTTGCATGGAGCGAGTGCTCTTCAACACCCCGGCCAAAGCGTAATAATCCTCCGTTGGAATCGGGTCAAACTTGTGGTCGTGACATCTCGCGCAGGAA
>CANLCA010000495.1 GCA_947487925.1 Verrucomicrobiales bacterium
CGGCTCCCGGGCCTTTCCATGGGAAAACCTTTGTGCTGACAGGAACTCTCCCCAGCCTATCGCGCGACCAGGCTTCTTCAAAAATTGAGGCTCTCGGGGGAAAGGTTGCTTCCAGCGTGAGTCAGAAAACCGATTTCCTTCTTGCGGGAACCGATGCGGGGTCGAAACTTGACAGGGCCGAACGGTTAGGGGTGCGAATTATCGACGAGCCACAATTTCTCGAACTGTGTCAGCAAACTGCAGTTCCCTGACGGTCGTTCTCCATGAACCTCTCCAACAAAGTTATTGTGATTCTCGGCGGGACGACAGGGCTCGGGTTGTCGGCCGCCCATGCCTGCGTCCGCGCCGGTGGGCGTCTCATTGTCGTCGGGCGCAATGCCGAGAACGCCAGACGTGCGGTGGTCGAGTTGGGTCCGCAGTCACGTTCCCTCACCGCCGATGCCTCGGACCCCTCGACCGCAGGTCGATCGATCAATCTCGCGATGGCCGAATTTCAACGCTTCGACGCCCTTTATCACGTGGCCGGTGGCAGTGGACGCCAACACGGAGATGGGCCCCTCCACGAGATCACCGATGGAGGATGGGAGAAGACGATGCATTGGAATCTGACTTCGATGTTTTACTCCAACCGGGCCGCTATCCAAAGCTTTCTCGACCGAAAAACGGGTGGGAGCATCCTGAATATGGGATCGGTTCTCGCGTTGGCTCCTTCAGCCGCCTATTTTTCCTCGCACGCCTATGCGGCCGCCAAGGCCGCGATTATCGGAATGACCCGGTCGGCCGCAGCCCACTACGCCACGCACAACATCCGGTTGAACGTGCTCGCGCCGGCGTTGGTCGAGACCCCGATGTCGTCACGCGCTCAACAGAATGCTGAGATCATGCGCTTTGTCAGGACCAAGCAGCCCCTTGATGGAGGACGCATTGGACTTCCATCGGACGTGGATGAGGCGGCCGTATTTTTTTTGAGCGATGCTTCGAAGTTTGTGACTGGGCAGGTCTTGTCGATCGACGGAGGCTGGCAACTGAGCGACGGCCAAACCACGCCTTTGGATCCTCTTGGTTGAGGCTCAAGGATTCGTTTGCGGCAGCGAATTTCAGATCAACATCCAAACCAGAATGAATCGCGCAACCAGACCTTGCTTCGTTAAACTCCAGTCGCTCGGCATGACCACAATGGCTTCCGAATCTGCCATCCTCGTATGTCCGACCTGAAATCCACCTTCGCCCTCGGTATCGATCTGGGAGGTTCCAGCGTCAAGTCGGTTTGGGTGAACGCGAGCGGGGGCATTCTGGCTCGTGAAACGGCAAGTTTCAGCGCCGAGAATCCGATGGAATGGGCTGTGAAAATCCGCGAGCTTTTGTCGCGTCCACCTGAGCGTGTCGTCGATTGGCCTCTTGCACGAGTGGGGCTTGCCGCTCCTGGCCTGGCTTCGCAGGATGGCCGTTGCATTCGGTGCATGCCCGGGCGCTTGCACGGGTTGGAAGGTCTCGATTGGACAGAATTCCTTGGAAGCCCGAAGAAGGTGCCTGTTCTCAATGACGCTCAAGCGGCTCTTCGAGGGGAATGTTGGCTCGGCGCCGGACGCGGAGTTTCCAACGCCATCCTGCTCACGCTGGGGACGGGGGTTGGGGGTGCCGCGATGGTGGACGGACATCTGCTTCGCGGGCGCATCGGAAGAGCAGGGCATCTGGGGCATACGGTTCTGGATGTCGATGCGCCGCCTGATGTTTGCCACGCCCCGGGTAGCCTCGAGCAGATGATCGGCAACTGCACCATCGCGGTCCGCTCGGGAGGGCGGTTCAAGTCGACCCACGATCTCATCGATGCCTACCGCGATGGGGATCCTGCTGCTGAAGTGGTGTGGCTTCGGTCTCTAAAGCACCTCGCTGGAGCGATTGCTTCTTTTATCAACATTTTGGATCCAGAGCGAGTAATCATCGGTGGAGGCATTGCCCGGTCAGGGGACCTTTTGTTCGGGCCACTCCAGGGGTTTCTCGACCCGATGGAGTGGCGTCCCGACGGAGGCCAGGCGATTCTGGTGCCCGCCGAACTGGGCGAATACGCGGGCGCATTCGGAGCCGCCCACGCGGCTTTGGAGCCGGACCGCTAAAAGAACGCCAGCGGGCTGGGTGACGGTTCAAAAACGAAGTTCAACCGCGGAAGGAGACCGAAAGGGGACAGAAAAAAGGGATTTCGCCAGGATATTTGAGACAGAATCAGGAGGATAGATTTCCGTTCCCTTTCGGTCTCATTTCCGCGGTTAATCCTTTTTGGGCGGTTATTTAAGCGGCGCCCATTTGGCGTGCTTGTACCGCTGGTAGACCCACTGGAAGTCGCGGTTCTTGTTGTTGCCCCCTGACCAATTGAAACTCGACGTCCCGTTGGCGGAAGCGGTGGCGGCCTTGATGGTCGTGCCCTCAAGCCATTTATGGGCTTCGGCGTGACCATCCGCAAAACCGATCGTGCTCGTGTTTCCGTGGAAGATGGCAAACGGATCCACCCAACCCGCACCAGGATCCACATCAATCACCCAGGTTCCCAGATTGTAGTTTCTTGGGTCCGCTTCCTCCAGGAACACCATGGCCTCGGTGGGCCCCAAGATGGCGGTCATTTTCTTGTACGGCGTTTGAGCCCCGCCCTGCCAGTCCACGATCCCGTTCATCCCATTGGCTTTCGAGTAGCTGTCGTAAGCCCAGCCGCGTCCTGGCTTGAGCCGCTTTGTGCGCAGATCCCCAGGGCAATGATAGCCCGCGGTGGCTGATGCGTAGCGGAACAGTGGTCCCGCTTTGAGACCATCCTCGACTCTCATTTTCGCGTCCGTGATGTTCATTCCTGTGGTGAGATCGGAGAAGACACCATTGCGCAGGGGCCCTTTCCAGTAGCCGCCACCAGGATTCCCATCGGTTGGCACCATGGCGTCGTCGTTGTCATCAGCGTACATGACGAACGCAAGAGCGAGTTGCTTCTGGTTGTTGAGGCAGGCGGCGCCGGTGGCCTTGAGTTTGGCCCTTGAAAGGGCGGGCAAGAGCATGCCGGCAAGAATCGCGATAATGGCGATCACAACCAACAACTCGATCAGGGTAAAACCGCCCCTGTTTCGAGAGTTGGGTCGGTGGGATCGCGGAGGTGTCGTATCCATGATTTAATTGTGAGGGAAATGCTTCGCGAAGTAGGCGCTATATTCTGTTTGTGGATTTGGGTCCGTGCCTGAGCCTACTCATTGAACCGGTCTCAGTCAAGGCGGGGACCTTCTTCCCTGATCCTCGCCTAATTTCTTGAAACTCCAGAAAAAGTGAACAAGAGGGCGGTTTTTCTCTTGCAATTGTTGTATAGAAAATCTATATGTCTTGAACACATGTCGGCGCGTTTGCCCATTCTGCACAAGACCCCCTTTGTTCTCGA
>CANLCA010000496.1 GCA_947487925.1 Verrucomicrobiales bacterium
GAGGGACGGTCGCGGCGATCATGAACACCGGCGGCAATGGCATTGGGTTGCTGGCTCCCGTGCTAACGCCCTTGATCAGCGCCAGATTGGGTTGGACATGGGGGATCAGTCTCGGCGCCGTTGTCGGACTGCTAGGCGCTGTCTGCTGGTGGTGGATTGTTCCTCCCAAACCCAAGCCCATAACAATTTCCAGTTTTGACAACGCGGCATCAACTTGAAACAAAGGGTTCCATGAACAATATCGATCTCCAGGGAAAGCGTGCCATCGTCACGGGCGGTGCACGCGGAATCGGGTTGGCCATCGCAGGCAGGCTGCTGTCATCGGGGGCCCGATGTTGCCTCTGGGATATCGATCCGGCGGCCCTGGACGCTGCCGCGCAAGAGCTCAAGGCCCTGGGCGAGGTTCATACGGTTGTCGTCGACTTGACTCAGTCGGCTTCTGTGCAAGAAGCCAGAGCCGCGACTCTCAAGCAACTCGGGTCGGTGGAAATCCTGGTCAACAACGCGGGGATTGCCGGCGTGAACAAGAAAACATGGGAACTCACCCCGGAGGAGTGGCGTCGGGTTCTCGAAATCAATCTTGTGGGCGTGTTTTTATGCTGCCGTGAAGTCGTGCCAATCATGGTGGAGCAGGGCTACGGTCGCATCGTCAACATCGCTTCCATAGCCGGCAAGGAAGGCAACCCGAATGCTTCCCACTACAGCGCATCCAAAGCCGGGGTTATTGCTCTGACCAAATCGCTGGGCAAGGAACTGGCCCGTTCTGGGGTGCTGGTAAACTGCGTCGCCCCGGCCGTGATCAAGACGGATATTTTCGACCAGATGACCCAGGAGCACATCGACTACATGGTGTCGAAAATCCCCATGGGACGCTTCGGACTCAAGGAGGAAGCGGCTGCCATGGTAGCCTGGCTTTGCTCCGCCGACTGCTCATTCAGCACCGGTGCCGTGTTCGATCTTTCAGGGGGCAGAGCCACCTATTAGGGTCAGGTGCATCGGGGAGGCGATGCCGTCACGGCTCAGAGCAGTTGAGTCGAAACGTGTGGCCTGAGGACCTCGTAGTTCCTTGGATCATTAGGAGAGGTGTCAACACCGTTTCCAAGAGGTTCAAAGCTGGGTTACGCGCTCTGATCCGGATCAGGCGAGAATGGACTGGACGACGTTGCCATAGACATCGGTGAGGCGATAGTCGCGTCCACCGAATCGGTAAGTGAGCCGCGTGTGATCCAGGCCCATGAGATGCAAGACGGTCGCATGCAGATCGTGAACATGGACTTTATCTTGGATGGCGTGCCACCCGAACTCATCTGTGGCGCCATGAACGAGCCCACCTCGAACACCCCCGCCAGCCATCCACATCGTGAAGCCGAAGGGATGATGTTCCCGACCATTGGTCCCTTCTGCAGTGGGAGTGCGCCCGAACTCCCCCCCCCAAAGAACGAGAGTGTCTTCGAGCATGCCACGGGACTTGAGGTCGGACAGGAGCCCGGCGATTGGCTGATCCACGGCGGCACATCTTTTGGGCAGGTCTTCGCGCAATCCGCTGTGATGATCCCAAGCGTTGTTCTTCGGAGCGTCGAACAGCTGGATGAACCGCACGCCACGCTCGGCAAGCCGCCGCGCCAAGAGGCACTGTCGGCCGAAGAGTTCCGTCGTTGGCGCATCGGTCCCATAGAGTCGGTGTGTCGCCGCGCTTTCGCGGGATAGATCGAAGGCCTCGGGGGCCTCCTGTTGCATGCGGAAAGCGAGTTCGAACGATGCGATGCGGGCATCGAGCTCACCGTCAAGCACACGGTCACGTTTGTGCAAATCGTTCAGCTGGTTCAGCGCATCAAGTTTCGTCCTTTGCCGTGTGAGGTTGCCAGAAGGATCGAGCAAGTTGGCGATCGGGTGATTCAAATCTCGAATCAAAGTGCCTTGATAGGAACTGGGCAAAAAGCTCGAAGCCCAAAGCTGGGCACCTTGGAACACTGCGGCGGGACTCACCACGACAAATCCAGGCAAATTCTGATTTTCAGTGCCTAAACCGTAAGTAAGCCACGAGCCTATGCTTGGGCGCGAGAAAGCTTGTTCGCCTGTGCACATTTGGAGCGCAGCACCGGTGTGGTTGATGTTGTCGGCGACCATGGAGCGAATGACGCAAAGTTCATCGACGCACGCCGCCGTGTGCGGAAGCAGTTCGCTTACGGGTGTCCCTGATTGGCCATGGCGCGAAAACTTCCAGGGAGAGGCGAGCAGGTTCCCCGTCTTTGTACGTTCGAGCTTAGGTTTCTCAAAAGGGAGTGACTTGCCATTGTCTTGGATCAAGCGAGGCTTCGGGTCGAAGAGATCCACTTGGGAAGGGCCGCCGGGCATATAGAGGAAAATAACCCGTTTGGCACGTGCCGGGTGGTGCGGCGGAACAACCGAATAGGGCAGCGCGGCACGATCGGTTGCTCCAGGGGCGGGGGAGGGGAGGGTGGCTCCCAGCAAATCGGCCAGAGCTAACAGGCCGAACCCGGCTCCCGTGCGGGCTAGCCATTCTCGGCGCGAGGAGTGTTGGGGAATGAAACACCTGGCCTTCATGCGCAGTCAATCCACGTAGATAAATTCATTGCTGCAAAGAAACACGTGAGCCAACTCGCGCCACGCGGCTTCTGAGTTTGCCCCTCCGGATTGAGCTACCAAATGGCGGCCTATTTGAATCTCTTCGTTCAGGGCCGGTCGGCCGAACAACAGTTGATAGGCCCATTCGATACGTGCGGTGACATCGGCGGCGGCTTCGGCCAGCAGCCGGCCCGCCAAGAAAGTTGATTGGGTTCGCACGAACTCGTTATTGATCATGAATAACGCTTGAGGGGCTACCGTGGAGATCGTGCGTTTGTCGATCGATGCGTCTGGGTTTGCCGCGTCGAATAATGTCGCAAAACTGCTCCGATCCCAACGGGCAGTCTGCACGAAAAGCGAACGCCTCGGTGCGCTGAGCTCCGCTCCTGCAGGGCCGCCGAGTTGGGTGTCCAGTCGCCCTGAGACGGAGAGCATCGCATCGCGAATCGCCTCGGCCTCTAAGCGGCGGGGTGAGAACCGGGCAAGCCACCGGTTTTCCGGATCCAGTGCGAGGACTCGTCGATGGACTTTCCCAGACCTTTGATAGGCGGCGGAGAGCATGATCCGCCGATGCAGTTTCTTGAGAGACCATCCGTCCTCAATGAGTTGCGAGGCAAGCCAGTCGAGCAGTGCGGGATGGCTTGGCGGTTCAGAGAGCAACCCAAAATTGTTAGGCGTGGGAACCAACCCTTCACCAAAATGCCATTGCCATATCCGATTCACGATGACACGCGCGGTGAGGGGGTTTTTCGGGGAAGCGATCCATGTGGCCAGTTGGCGCCGCCCACTTCCCCGAGAAATTGGAGGCTGAGATTCA
>CANLCA010000497.1 GCA_947487925.1 Verrucomicrobiales bacterium
AATTGGGACAAGAGGCTCTCAACCGTCTCACTCCCTTCGGGCACCCCGACAATGGACTGGAATGTGGGGCGTGAAAGGGGGCCAATACCAAGCCAGGACCTCGCCGCTTTATTGGCGAGGATGATTTGTCCGCGGTCGTCAAGCAGGACCGTAGACCACGGGGCATCTTCCAGGATCGTGAGCGATGCGATATCCATTTGTTTTGGAGCGATAGTCTTGCGGTAGCAGCTTTAGCAGGAACAACTCACCGTTGCCAAGAAAAGGGGTTTTGGAACGTGGCAGATTCGCTCGTTGAGACTTGCAACTCAACCGTGAGCCGACTCACAAACGAGGAAAGCAGGCGCATCATTTTGTCGGCGTTATCCCGGGCCTGCCGCAATACTTCCTCGTGTGAAATCACCGCCGCTTTGGTTCCCGCTGCTGGGTTGGTGATGAACGACAACCCGGCGACACGCAGGCCACACTGCTTCGCCACGATCGCTTCCGGGACCGTGCTCATACCCACTGCATCGGCACCAAGCCGCCGAAAGGCTCGGATTTCTGCCGGTGTTTCATAAGAGGGTCCGCTCACCGCGAGATAGACACCCTTGCGGCATTTGATTTTTTCGGCGCGCGCGGACCTCACTAGGGTATTCAGGAGCTTGGAATCGTAAGTGTGAGTGAGATCTACAAAGCGGGATGCGTTCCCCTCCGTTGACCCGCGAAGAGGGTTCTCTCCCATGAAGTTGATATGGTCTTGGATTGCCATAAAATCCCCGCAACCTAACTGAGGATGGATGGCCCCCGCTGCGTTTGTCAGCAACAAGATCTTGACGCCAGAAGTTGCCAGCACGCGGACCGGGAATGTGAGTGCATCCATCGTGTGGCCCTCGTAGTAATGCGACCGACCGCATAGCAGCAGCAGCCCCACACCTTGCAACCTCGTCCTGATCACCAAACCCCGGTGCCCTTCCACCGTCAATCGCGGAAAGCCGGGCAAATCCTTGAACGGCACCTTGGCTTCCCATTTGATCTTCTTAGCAATTTCGTCGAACCCGCTTCCCAGGACCACCGCGATCGGTGGCAATTCTCCGAGCTTTCCCCGCAGTTTGCGCCCGGTCTTCTGAGCATTAAGGGTCATGGTTGATGTGGCGGTGCTCACGATGCCAGGATCTTATGGTCCAACGCAAGAATGGCTGGGATAAACTCTTTTTATAAGAAAACAGCCACGTTGTGTCATGTTGTTGGAGACCATCTGAGCTGCCCTGTCCAACGGAGCTCCGCTCGTCGAACCCCGCAGCCCTTGTCCTTTCATTGGCTCTGGCCGGTCAACCGGTTCAAATCTGGTCCTGCCTGGAATGTGGCGAGGAACGCCTCAGCGCGCGAGGGATCGTTCAAGACGACGAGCCCCTCCCGGATCAGGCGCCGGGGTTCGCCTCCAAAGATGAGAGGGAACCGCTCCCGGGCATCGGTCGCAAAAGTGGAGAATGATTGGAAGCCTCCCGATCGTGCTGTTGCGACGCTCGTCAACTTGAACATTCCGTTGGAGCCCGGGCAAACCTGTTTCATCAACTCGATTGTCAAACGACCCATGGTGTGCCGTGGATTGATTTCCACAACGGGTTTAAGCCGATATTCATTGCCTTGGGTCTTGTAGACAAAGGCATCGATTCCGAGTGGTCCTTGGAATCCAACACCGCGAAGCTCGACTTCAAGTAACGTCGCTGCTTGTTCATAAATGAGGTCGATATCTCTGGAATCTTTTCCAGGGGTATGCAACAGGTCCCGGATGATTCTGGGAACACACCGCGCGTGGTTGGGTTCGGCCCAGTTGGCTTGGAATTGTCCCCTCAAATCGTTCAGTAAACCGGTGAACCCAACACGCTTCAACCCGTTCGACCGCATCTCTAGTTGGACGGAAAAATCCATCATCCTATCGAGCCATGGTTCGATGACAACTGGATGACCTTTCTCCAGGGCGCGCTCTATCCAGCGTCGGTGGGTGTCGAGCAACTCGGGTTCCCACATTCGAACCATGTTCCTTCCGGCCAGGCCGAACGATTCCTTGGCCACAATCCGGTGATGCCCTCGGGCGCGAATCGCCGCAACCGCGTCCAGCGCTTGTTCGAGCGTTTCCGCCGTCACGCCGGCCTCCTCCTCGGCGCACAACCATGAAGGTCTATCCGGTTTGCTCAGGAGCCGCCGCAAAAGGGCCGCGCTCCAGGCCTTCGAATAGAGCCTGGCGATCTCAGGGCTGTAAGGAGGAAGTCTTGGTGGGTCGTCCTCCGCCAGCTTTGTGGTGAGTGGACCGAGCAATCTCCAGCTGTCAGGTCCCCAAGCCCAAGGGCGCAGGTCCCTTAGTTTTCTCTGAGCGAGTGTGCTCCGTGGATCCGAGCAAACGTGGATGTGGGCAAATTCCGGCAAGGGAAACCCCGCCTCCTTGATGGAGTTTAAGAATTCGACCGAGGGCAGTTCGTTCACCAGGACGACGTCATCCTGCCCACAAAGGAACTGGGGCAGGTTCTCCAGATCGCGCGCGAGCTGGGTCTGTGCTCGAGCAGGAGTGAATCGAAGCCCCTGAGCGATGTGCTCCTCAGCGAACGGGTTGAAAACGTGGACACGCGGTGTCCGACCCTTGGATTGGGAGAAGACCGACAGGTTCTCAATAAAGGCCGGATCCATCCCAGCCGAGATTCGACCTTCCACGTTCAATGGGGCCCCCTTGGCTCTGTTCGGTGAGAGCGGGTATTTTAGCTGAGCACGGAAGGCGTCCCAGTCGGTTTGTTCTGGATTCTTCCATCGACGGAACCATTTCAAGCCATGGGCGACATGGGCAATTTCATCGTGATAAATTCTATCCAACAACTGCATCGTCTCGGTGTCGCCTGCGGCCTGGAAGTCCCGGGCAAACTGGCGGCAAAAATCGAGATTCGCTTGCTCGAACGTGAGGCTTAAGCCGGCCACGTAGTCCATCGGCGTTTCCATCCTGGACACCGCCCGCCAGAAATAGCCGCTCACAGGTATTTCGCCGAACTGAACGCCGCACTGGTTCATACGATCCAGGTAGAGGCGGGTGTGGATTTGCTCGTCCTTCAGGGTTTCAAGAACTCCTTTTCGAAAAGCTGATGGCGCCTCAGGGAACCGCAGCAAAACCAGGGCCATCAATTCGGTGGCCAGCAGTTCATGGTTCGCGAAGAAATGTAGGAGCCGCCCGCGGTCCGCCTCATTATTCAGGCGATGAGTTTTTGGAAAATCAGATTTTCCAGTGCCGCTGGGCTTGAAAGTCAGCTCGATCGGCCGGCCGGGCATCAGAGGAGCCGCGGCCAGTGGTTTGCCGGGCCGGGCATCCACGATCACTTCTGGACATCCCAGTTTTTCCTCTAGTGTAGAACCAAACAAGACCTGTTCAGCAAATTCACG
>CANLCA010000498.1 GCA_947487925.1 Verrucomicrobiales bacterium
ATCGCGATTGGATTGATTTACTATTCCTCCTTGTACTACTCGATGGACGCTGGCGATTCAAAAGGCGATCACGGTGGTATCCACGAGTCCGCGATCGGAGCCGGTATTTTTTTAGGACCCGCCGTGGGCGCAGCCGGAATCGCACTGTTTCCGTCACACCCCCAAAGCGTCACCTGGTCGGTCGGCACGTTGTTGATGATCGGGATGGGTGCCGTGAGCTTTGTGGCCGCGAGGTTTGTGTGGAGTCGAAAGGGGTGATGCGTTGGGATAGCGACAACACGCACGACAACAACCCAACCGGGCAAGCCTGGGTTGACACGTCTTTGCTCCCAGTTATAGTGGCCGACCTTTTTTATGATGAACCGTAATCCTCGCGTGGCTGTTGTCGGAGCATCGGGCGCCGTCGGCGTCGAAATGATCCGTACTCTGGAGCGCCGGTCTTTTCCACTCAGCCAATTGTCCTTACTCGCTTCAGCGCGCTCCGCCGGGAAAACCCTGAGTTACAAGGGAACCCAGCTCGTCATCGAGGAGCTAACCCAAGATTCATTTTCAGGAATCGACATCGCCCTTTTCAGCGCCGGTGGGAACATCTCCAGGGATTTCGCCCCGCTCGCGGTCAAAGCCGGAACAGTCGTGGTCGACAATTCCAGCGCATTTCGTATGGACGATCAGGTCCCCCTCGTCGTTCCCGAGGTGAACGCTTCCGATGTCGCACTCCACCGCGGCATCATCGCCAACCCCAACTGCACCACCGCGATCACGCTGATGGCGCTCTACCCATTGCATCGCGCATTTGGCGTGAGGCGCATTTTCGCTTCTAGCTACCAAGCGGTCTCGGGGACCGGCGCCATGGCGATCGAGGAACTGAAGCGACAGGTCGGCCAGATCGTCAATCATGAACCTGTCACAAAGGATGTTTATCCACACCAAATCGCCTTCAATGTCCTGCCCCATGTGGACTCCTTTCTCGACACGGGTTACACGAAGGAAGAAATGAAATTGCAGAGCGAGGGGCGCAAAATCATGCATCACCCCTCGTTTCTCGCGAGCGTCACCTGCGTGAGGGTCCCCGTTTACCGCGCGCATTCTGTCGCCGTCAGCGCTGAGTTCGATAGGCCCATCACCGTGGAAGCAGCTCGGGAAGTGCTGAATGCGGCGCCCGGCTTGGATGTCATTGATACCCCTTCGCGAAACGAATATCCGATGCCCTTGTTCTCGGCGGAGCATGACCACTGCGCGGTGGGCCGTCTGCGCCTCGACTGCGCTCTTGAAAACGGGCTTTGCTTCTGGGTGAGCGGAGATCAATTGTTGAAAGGGGCGGCTCTGAATGCCGTGCAAATCGCCGAGGAATTGCTTAAGTGAGCCGAGGTTTTCGATCCGGTTTCTGGTGCATTGTGAGCATCGTTGAGTAAGATGGACAGCGCATGCTCTCGAAGAAGGCCAAGTACGGCATACGCGCGCTGCTAAACCTCGCGGAGAAGCAAGGTCGCGGTCCAATCCTCATCAAGGACATCGCGCTTGAAGAGAGGATTCCCCAAAAGTTCCTCGAGGCGATTCTTGTTGAGCTAAAAACCGCGGGTGTTGTGCGCAGCCGCGCGGGCAGGAAGGGCGGCTACGAACTGTTGAGCCACCCTAAAGATGTCAACCTTGGGCAAGTCGTTCGCGTGATGGATGGACCTCTGGCACTGATCTCTTGCGTCAGTCAGACCGCCTACTCCCCCTGTGAAGATTGCCCTGACGAACAAACCTGCCTCATCCGCATGGTGATGCAGGAGGTGCGCGACGCGACAGCCAAAATACTGGAGCAAGCAACCCTGGAAGGCATGCTCGCGAACAAGGAACGTTTCCGAGAAACAAACTCCCCGTTGCATTTCCAGATATAGCCACTCGCTGCTCAAACTAAAGAGAAACGCCGCGTGTCTCCACGCGGCGTTTGATCGCACCACCAACCAAACTCCGAGCCTACTTCAACGGAACGGAGGCAATGGTCTGTAGAATCCGGCTTGAAATCTTGTAGGGGTCGCCTTGCGAGTTGGGCCGGCGATCTTCCAAGTAGCCCTTGTAATGGTTGTTCACGAAGCTGTGCGGCACGCGCACCGAGGCGCCGCGGTTGGCAATCCCGTAATTAAACTTGTCGATGGACTGGGTCTCGTGCAGTCCTGTCAATCGCAGATGGTTGTCAGGACCGTAAACAGCGATGTGCTCGTTCTTATAGTGGTCGAACGCAGCCATGAGCTTCTCAAAATATTCTTTCCCACCCACTTCACGCATGTGCTTGGTCGAAAAATTTGAGTGCATCCCAGAGCCGTTCCAGTCGACGTCCCTGCCCAACGGTTTGCAGTGGAAATTCACATCAACACCATACTTCTCGCAAAGACGTAGGAGAAGGTACCGGGCTATCCAAACCTGATCAGCCGCTTTTTTGGAGCCCTTCCCGAAAATCTGGAATTCCCACTGCCCTTTGGCCACCTCGGCGTTGATGCCCTCATGGTTAATGCCGGCATCCAGACACAGATCAAGATGGGTATCGACAATCTCGCGGGCGATGCATCCCACGTTCTTGTAGCCAACGCCTGTGTAATACTCGCCCTGCGGCGGCGGAAAGCCACCACCAGTCGGAAATCCCAGCGGCACCCCATCCTTGTAAAGAAAGTACTCCTGCTCATATCCGAACCAAGCATCCGGATCGTCCAGGATTGTCGCCCGGGAGTTGCTCGGATGCGGCGTCGTGCCGTCTGGCATCATCACTTCACACATCACCAATGCCCCATTCTTCTTGGTCGAATCGGGAAAAACAGCCACAGGTTTGAGCATGCAATCCGAATTGCGCCCTTCGGCCTGACGCGTTGAACTTCCGTCGAACCCCCACATCGGCAGTTGCTCGAGCTTCGGAAAGGCGTCGAATTCCTTGACTTGTGTCTTGCCGCGCAGGTTCGGTACAGGCTCATAGCCATCGAGCCAAATGTATTCCAGTTTGTATTTCGCCATGTGTATGATTGGAGGATGTTATTGTTCGATTTCAGACTGTCAGAGCCACCACGCTTTTTCAATCCAGAAATCATCCAAGCATCCTGAATGCCATCTCTGCAAACACTGCCCTCTCGGGATTTCTAACATTCTGCAAATTCATCTGTTAGATGAGGATTTATCGAGAGCGCCGGCTTGCTTTGTCAAAATGGATGTTGATATTGCCTGTGATTATTTGAACATATTGCCCTTTTTTAACCACGCCTGGGAAGGTTCCAATGGAGTCTCAGGCGTCATGGACTGATGTCAATAATTTGCCGTTCCAGAAACACACGTTTCAAATCGTATGCTAAGGGTAAAGGATACTCTCAGAGCCACAGTGCACCTCAGCTTCGATGGGCGGGTTTATAAAAAGTACCACGGCCCGGA
>CANLCA010000499.1 GCA_947487925.1 Verrucomicrobiales bacterium
CTTCACCGCATACGTGAAATTCGGACTGGCTCCCGACTGCTTGATCCCTCCTCGCGCATTGCTTTCCATCACAGTTTGGTAGATCACGTTCGGATTGCGGCGCACGGCCCTGGTCATGGAACGGCGGCCTTCGCTCCTGAGCTCCGGATCGGCCAACCCAAGATTAGGAAACAAAACCGTTGAAAAACTAAATATTTAGTTGACTACACTTCCCTCGTGTCGTAGCTAATAACTAATTCTTTAATACCTTGCACCCATATCCCCGTCCAACCCTCATATCATAGATCGCATGGCTAGAAAGAAATCACCCACGCTCACCGACGCGGAACATCGCATCATGGAGGTGCTCTGGGAAAAGGGCTTCGCCACCGTGGCGGATGTCGCGGAAGCCTTGGCCGGGAAAGACGGCACGGCCTACACGACCATTCTTACCCTGATGCGGATCCTCAAGGATAAAGGCTATCTGGCTTGCCAGAAGGAAGGGCGAGCGCACCTCTATCATCCCACGATAAATCGTGAGACGGCGGCCCGGAAGGCCGTCCGCCAACTCCTCGCCAAGTTCTTTGCAGGATCACCCAGCGAGCTCGTGCTGACGTTTCTGAAGGATGAGGATCTGAGTCCCGATGAAATAGATGAGTTGAGGAAGAAAGTCCTCGAATCGGAAGGACCCGGAAAATGAACAATGACCTCGAAGTCCTCAGCAGTCGATGGCTTGCCGCCTGCCTGAACGGCGGTTACCAAGGGGTGTTCATAACTGTCGGAATCTGGCTGGTGCTCAGATTTCTGCCACGGACCAACGCCTCCACTCGGCACGCGATGTGGATCTCCGCCTTGGTGGTTGTCGCACTGCTGCCGATCGCGCACTTCACCGCGCGCCGCGCCGCTCCTTCCCCAATCGAAGAAGAATTGTTGATGGCGACCCCGTCTCCCCGGGATTTCCCACAAAGCGCCGCAAGTCAAGGAGTCGCGACAGAGTTAACGCCCCCTTCGACCGCAGCGATTTCGACCTGGCCCTCTACTCCAATGGAGACGCCAACTTCATTCGCCTCACCCGTTCCAGCCCAAGATAGGGATGTCCCGCCGAGCTGGCCGCCTCGGGCCACGACAGTCGCCTACCTTGCCCCGTCCGAACCCGAGGGGAGTGGAGCAAGCACCAGACCTGCCGTTGCGCCCCTCTCTCCCGCCGAGTGGTCCCTCGTGTTGCCGCCAAACATGGCCGCATTGGTGGTCGCGCTTTGGCTTCTGACGACAATGGCGCGACTGTGGGGATTGGTGTCCGAATGCATCGCATTGCACCGTCTGAAACATTCGGCAACTCTCCCCAACGAGAGAAGCTGCCGGATTTTCGACAAACTCAAGTTGGAGCTTCGACTGCGTCGCTCGGCCAGACTGCGCATCTCTCCCAAAGTCGAAACCCCAATGGCCGCCGGTTTTCTCAAACCCATGGTCCTGCTTCCAGCGTGGATCGAAGGGACCTGCTCCGACCAGGGATTGGAGCAAGTGCTGCGCCATGAACTCGCGCATTTGGAGCGCCTTGACGATTGGAGCAATTTGATCCAGCGGCTAGTGCATGCGGTGTTTTGGATGCATCCCGCGATCCGGTGCATCTCGTCACGACTTTCCATTGAGCGGGAGATCGCCTGCGATGACCATGTGTTATCCGCCATCAGAGCTCCTAAAGCCTATGCGCTTTTTCTCACTGAATTTGCCGGCCAAATGAAGAACCAGAACTGGACCATCGCTCCGGCAGCGTGGACCAGCAAAAACCAACTAAAAGAAAGGATCTGTATGATACTCGATTCCAATCGGGACTACTCCCCACGACTTACCGGGGTGATCGTCGGATTACTCACCACGGCAGCGGTTCTGCTCGCGGTGCTCGGCCTCCATGCTGGGCCCCGATTCGCCTTCGCCGCTGCCAACACAGCGGATGTCGCTGAAGCCGCCGCGGCGGCGGAAGCCAAGCCCGAACAGTCCTCAAACGACACCGCGCCAGAACTTCCCCCCGCCGAAGCAGCCTCCCCCAAAACCGTGACAGGCAGACCCGGAGCGAAAAGTGGAACCACCATCAGCGCACCCGCAGCGGACCCCGCGGCGGGCGCCGTGCTGCCCGCCACGGTGGAGCCAGTCAAACCCTCTCCGAAGCGCAGGGTGTTATTACCTACCCCAAGCGCCGAACCGCTCCCGCCAAGAAAACCGCGGAATTCGGAGGACGATTCCCTCGAACGCCGGCTCGAAAGGCTTGAGCGGATGGTGGAGTCTCTTGCCGATCGAGAAAAGCAGAAGGCCTACGCTTCGGGATTTGAATCCCGAGGAAAGGATAGCGAAACCTTACCCAGGGAGGACGCCCGAAATAGCCCTGTCAAACCCCGGAAACGTAAATTTTCCGAGTTGGACTTAGAGGACCTCAATGGGAGCAAGGAGAACGCCGACGTCATCAAAGAGAAGGTCGAAAAGGAGACGAATCGAGCGCGTCGCGAGGTCGAGAAATCCTTCAAGGAAGAAGTGGACATATCGATCAACGGGGCGTATGCGGGGCGTCCAGCAAATCCTCCAGGAGGGATCCTCTGGAAAGAAGGCCGCCAACCATTGGAAGCCGAGAGAAAGGCTCTCGAGGCACAGCGCCGGGCCCTGGAAAAGCAAATCCAATCCTTGCAGAAACTCCAACAATGGCTCGAGGAAAAGGAGAAGCAATTGGCGGAAGAGAAGATCTCCGAGGAGAAAAAAGAGGAGAAGAAACTTATCTACTTCTAGCTTTTCGCATCGCGATCAATCGACGGCTTTAAGTTCAAATACCGTGAGCCAGTTCGCCAACAATGAAAGTTCAGGACTCCTCTCTCCGGCTGTATACTTGGAGTTTATTCAGAACTAGTCGACCGGCCTGCCGGACAGGCTCGACCCTCTTCACAACCCTCATAGGGGCGCTGCAGCGTTCTGGTTGAACGGCAATATCGTCATCACTCAAATCCTGATTCCCAACGCTCTGATAAGAACGAGCGCTATGGGAAAGGCGACACCGAAAGCAAGGCAGCAATACGCTGCTCGGCGGCTTCCACTATGCTTGATCGCCATGACAACCCCTAAAATCGTGGTGATCACAAAGCTCACCGCCATGGTGAGGACGAAAATCATGAGTAACCCACCGGACAAGCTGCCCCCATTCTTGAGCTGGCGGGATGTGTGAATGGTAGATAGGCGCGTCAGGAAATCCGAGTGAAAGCCGAGGGTCTGCCAAATGCCGGAAATGGCAAAGAACAATAACAGCGGCGCGAAAATGCAACCGAGGTAAAGATGAATCGAGCGGAGCTTTTTCATAAGCGCGCGATGCCGCCTAAAGTCGCCCATCACCAGTGGGGATCGAGC
>CANLCA010000500.1 GCA_947487925.1 Verrucomicrobiales bacterium
ACTGCCCGCCTGATGTCCGTAAAACTGACGATACTCGGGAGTGGTTCCGCCGGACACTGCGCCTATTTGGAAACCGATTCCACGCGGCTCCTGGTAGACGCAGGATTCAGTGGGAAACAGATTCGTGAACGCCTCGCAGGCATTGCTCGCGCTCCCGAGACGCTGAGCGGAATCCTCATCACCCACGAGCATTCCGACCACATCACCGGCCTCACCGGACTGGCTTCGAAACTGCGCATCCCGATCTATTGCAATCGCCTCACCAAGGAGGCGATCGAATACACTCTCAAGGCAACGTTCGAATTTCGTGTGTTTGAAACAGGTTCGAGTTTTGAGATCGGGGATCTCGAAGTGGATGCGTTTTCGATTCCGCACGACGCCCAAGATCCGGTCGGCTTCATGATTCACAGCGCCCTCGGCAACTTTGGGTTTCTGACCGACCTCGGGCACGCGACCAAACTGGTCCTCGAGCGCGTGCGATGTGCCAACGTGCTAGTATTGGAATCCAACCATGACATCCAAATGCTTCAAGAAGACACGAAACGTTCCTGGAGCACCAAACAACGGATCCTGGGACGCCACGGCCATCTGTCCAATGAGGCGGCCGCGGATGTCGCTGCCGAGATTCTCTCCGACAATCTGAGGCACCTTTTCCTCGGCCATCTGAGCCGCGATTGCAATCGACCTGAACTCGCACACAAAGTCGTCTCAGACCGCCTCCGAAGTCGCGGGGCGGTCCATGTTCAGATCGAGAACACCGCCCAAAACCAACCCAATCGAACACTCACCGTAGGTTAGGTGGGCGGCCTCAATCCGCAGGCTAATTTCGGATACTTTTCCTCCCAATGGAGTAGGCCGAACGAGCGCCCCCAACGGAATTGCCTTTTTCCATCGAAACCCGTAAGGTGTGATTCATGCATACGTTGGCCTTCCTCCATTTCGAACGGTTTTCCGAATCCTTTTCCTTTCTACGAAGCCCAAAAATGTGGCTCCTGGTGGGTCTGCTGCTTTCCATCTCAATTGTTCCGCCGCAACGGGTTCTGGCCCAAGCGAAGGCGAAAGGGACTGATGCAGCACAAGAGGCGGTCCCTGAGTCAGAGGGCGAGGGAGCATTACCGCGGGAGAACACACAACGGTTCGAAGATTTGCCGAGCATCGTGGAGTTCAACAAAAAGGAAGCCGCCAAGGGAGACGCCAAAGCCCAAGCTGATCTGGGAGTGATGTATCTCTTCGGCAACGGGGTTCCAGCGGATGCCGCCGAAGCAATGACGTGGTTCAAGAAATCCGCCGAAAAACACCATCCCGCCGGACTCTATTGGATGGGCTACGTCTACGATAATGGACGGGGTGTAGCCAAGGACTTGAAACAAGCCCGTGAATGGTATGAAAAAGGGGCGGAAGTAGGGAGCATTGGAGCCCAGTTCCGGCTGGGAAGCATGTTTTCCAAAGGCGAAGGGGTCGCGAAGGACTTGAAGGAAGCTTTCAAATGGTTCCAGAAAGCGGCCGCGCAAGGCAATGGATTGAGTTGTTACCAAATCGCTTCGATGCACCGAACGGGCAATGGCGTCGAAAAAAACCCCACTGAAGCGTTCAATTACTTTCTCAAAGCCGCCGAGAATGGCGACATGAAGGCGCATTACTGGGTCTGGCGCGCGTTTGAATCCGGCGAAGGAACCGCAAAAGACCCGGCAAAAGCGGAAGAGTGGTTGAAAAAATCTGAAGCCAACGATTTTATCGGCTACCAGATCGGTCAGCTTTATTTCGCAGGGGACGAGATTCCACAGAACTACCCGGAAGCCTTGAAATGGTACAAGAAAGGGGCCGAAAACGGTTTTTTCGTGGCTCAATACAAGTTGGGAACCATGTATTATCAAGGCAAGGGTGTGCCCGTTAATTTTGAGGAGGCGGCAAGTTGGTTCCGAAAATCTGGAGAACAGGGTGATCGCAACGCTCAAACTTACCTGGGACTTTGCTATTTCAAAGGCAACGGCGTGAAAAAAGATTACGTCGAGTCCTACAAATGGGGAAGCCTTGCGGATGCGCAGGGAGACAGGCAGGCCAAGACACTGCTCACCGCACTGGCCAAAGTCATGACCGATCAGCAGGTCGTGGACGCAAAGAAATCGCTCGCGGACATGGCCGCAGCGGCAGCCGCAGCAAAAAAGGAACTGGAGGACGAAGGGAAGAAATAGCGCGTCCCTCAGGTGGCCAGCGCCTCCCGCACAACCTCTCCAGAGTTGATAGTGGGACGCTCGCCTCGTCCGTTGTGAAGATAGGTCAACCGTTCGTGATCCAAGCCCATGAGATGGAGGATGGTAGCGTGCAAATCGTGCACGTGGACAGGGTTCTCCACAGCGCGCAGTCCAATCTCATCGGTCGCTCCGACAGCCGTTCCCGCCCTCGTTCCTCCCCCCGCCATCCACGTGGTGAAGCCCCATGGGTTATGATCTCGGCCCATGCCTTTTTCATTGAACGGTGTCCGACCAAACTCGCCACCCCAGATCACCAGCGTGGATTCAAGCAGTCCACGAGCCTTGAGGTCGGCTAGCAGACCTGCGACAGGTTTATCGGTCGATCGGCACATTTTAGAGTGATTGCCCTCGATATCGTTGTGCGCATCCCAACCGCTGCCACTTCCTGAATAACACTGCACGAATCGCACTCCCCTCTCCACGAGACGACGCGCCCTCAGACAAATCTGCCCATATTTCTCCGTAGCGGGATCATCCAATCCGTAGAGCGCCCGGGTTGCGGGGGTCTCGCCCTGGATGTCGACGGCCTCAGGCGCAGCCGCCTGCATTCGATAAGCCAGCTCGTAGGAATCCAAACGGGCAGCCAGCTCCGAATCCTCTGGACGCCGCGCGCTGAGCCCGCCGTTTAGAGTTCTCAAAAAGTCGAGCTTGCCCCGCTGCCGCGCTTCGTCCACCCCGAGTGGCGCGGCCAGATGGAAAATCGGTACATTGCCTTGCCTCAATTGAGTTCCTTGGAACACAGCGGGCAAAAAGCCGGAACTCCAATTCTTGGGACCACCCAGAACTTCGGCGGCGTCGGACATCACGACAAAAGTGGGCAAGTTTTCGTTCAGCGTTCCCAACCCATACGTCGCCCACGCGCCCATCGAAGGGCGCCCGGCCAGAATGTCGCCCGTATTCATCTGGCAAACCGACCCCACATGGTTCAGCCCATCGGCGCGGCAAGACCGAATGACCGTCAAATCGTCGACATGGCGGGCGATATGTGGATACCAATCTGAGACCCACAACCCGCTCTGACCGTGCTGGGCAAAACGCCGCTTGCTAGGCAGCAGGGTGTTGGAAGCCGTCCCCATCGCCGTGATAACTTTACCAAAAGAAGGA
>CANLCA010000501.1 GCA_947487925.1 Verrucomicrobiales bacterium
CTGCGTTCGTTGGACGAGCTCGATGGCGACTTCGAGATGCAGGCTCCCGCATCGGGTGGCAGCAAAGGAGTGCTCGTGCCTCCTTGGGTCTGCGAGGGCATGATCGCCGTGACCAAGGAAGCCCAGAGCCCTTTTAAGAATCTGAATGCCCGAGGCCAGGTCGGCGTGAGCGTCCCTTCCAGCACCAACGGCTATGCCATCGGGCAAGCGCTCCCCACCCGTCGTGCAGGCGGTCCAGGTCATCTTGTGTTTGTGAACCTCGACTTCAGAGTCGCCACCAACGCGAGCACAGCCCTGGGATCTCACCGTTTTTGGATCGGAAAACAGGGAGGACTGCCGGCGGTGGAAGTCCTGCTCTCGGCTCGCGCTGTGGAGTTGAGGGCGGGGGATGCCGCCGAGCCAGTGTTGCTGTTGAAGCCCAACCAGTGGCATAGCTTGCAGCTCGCCTTGGATCTTCACGCCAGAACCTTCAGCGGCCTCGTTGGAACCGCGGAGGGTGTCGTGAGTTTTTCGAACAAACCCTTTTCTACTTCCTGGCCTGGTGTGTTGGATTTTGTGGGGATCGACTCAAAGGCCTCGGATGGGAAGTCGTTACCCGGCGTCGAGGTCGATAATCTGGGGGTCCAGAACACCCCCATTTCCGGGGTGTCTGTGACCTTTCCACCATCCTCTCCAAGCATGAAGGACCCCGTGGACCCAAATCAGGCTGGCAACGAAAAGCTCAAGCAAGACCTCCACGCGCTTCTCTCGGAAGGCCCCTTTGGTTTGGCGTACGGCGTCGTGGAAGGCACTCCGCGCAACTCGCGGTTGCAGCTGCGCGGCGAACCGGACAGGCCCGGGGTCGAGGTCCCGCGCGGATTTATCAAGGCGCTTGGTGGCGGTCCGCTGCCGGACCAGACCGAAGGCAGCGGTCGCCTCGAACTCGCTGCGTGGTTGACCCGAGCGGACAATCCGCTCACGGCCCGGGTGATGGTCAATCGCCTCTGGCAATTCCACTTCGGACGCGGACTGGTCAAGACCCCCAACGACTTCGGCCTGCGCGGTCAAGCGCCGAGCCATCCCGGGCTGCTCGACTACTTGGCGACGCGGTTCGCCCAGAGCGGTTGGTCGATCAAGGCGATGCACCGGCTGATCCTGCAGAGCGCGACTTATCAGCAAGCGAACGCGGGCGACGCCGGCGTCACATCCTCGCCGGGACCTGGGTCGGACACCCCAGCGTTGCCTAACAGGGAGGGTTCGGCTCTCGAACAGGATCGCGTCGATCTTTATGCCGCATTCCCTCGACGCCGTATCAGCGCGGAGGAGATCCGCGATGCCGTCCTTCAGGTCAGCGGAGAACTTGATACTTCGCTCGGTCGAGGCCACCCTTTTCCGACACCGACCGGCTGGGGTTACTCCCAGCACGGTCCTTTCAGTGCGGTCTACGAGCACAACAAACGCAGCGTTTATCTCATGACCCAACGCATCAAACGCCACCCATTCCTTGCCTTGTTCGACGGCGCTGATCCGAATGCGAGTACCGCCGAGCGGCGGGTCACAACGGTCCCAACACAGGCTCTCTACTTTCTGAACGCCCCCTTCATCCACACGCAGTCCGAGAAGTTCGCTGGGCGCCTACGGCGTCTGTTTCCGGACGAGCCTGGTCGCATCGCGGGCGCCTATCGACTGGCGTTCGGCCGTTTGCCCAGCGAAAGCGAGCGCACTGAAGGTAGGGAGTTTCTGGCTGCTTACCGCGCCGAACAAGGGTTTGCCAAGAACGGCGACACCGAAGGGGCCGCCCTCGCGGCCTACGCCCGTGCGCTCCTTGGGTGCAGCGAATTTCTCGACATCGATTGATCCACTCATGAACCCCATTTCTGCCTTCGATCCTTCACGCCGCGGTTTTCTTCGTTCGATGGTCGGTGCCTCGGCGATATTCCCCGGCCTTATCCAGCAGCTTGTGGGCGAGGGTTCCGGGATCTCCAACCCGGTTGATCCTCTGGCACCGAGGTCTGCGCATCACGAGCCGAAGGCGAAGCGTGTGATTTTTCTCTACATGAGCGGAGGCGTTTCACATGTTGATTCCTGGGACCACAAACCGAGACTTTTCTCGGATGCCGGCAAGACAGTTGCCGTGGGTGAATTTCAGGGCCGCAAAGGCGACTTCAAGATGTGGGTCAAGAAGCCCCAGTGGTCATTTTCCAATCACGGGCGTAGTGGCACCGAAGTCAGCGATCTCTTTCCACACACCGCCGGATGCGTGGATGATCTCTGTGTGATTCGCTCGATGAAGTCCGACCACACCAACCACTATGAGGCCACCCTTGGCTTGCACACAGGATCCTTCACATTTGCCCGCCCGAGTTTTGGTTCGTGGGTCAGCTATGGGCTTGGCTCCGAGAACCGCAACCTACCTTCCTATATTGTCATCGCTCCGAAGACGCCGTATGCCGGAGGGCAGGTCTGGGGAAGTGATTTTCTGCCGGGCTGCCACCAGGGTACCCTGGTCGTGCCCGGTCCAGATCCGGTTGCGAATATTCAGCGCCGCGTGGCGACAAGCCGACTTCAAGAATTGGAGCTCGGGTTGATGGCGAGGATGAACCAGCGCCATTTGGCGTCACGTTCTGATGACCCGTTGCTGACGGCGCGGATCAAATCGTTCGAAACCGCGTTTGGCATGCAGATGGAGATGCCGGACGTGTTCGATCTCGCGAAGGAAAGCGACGCCACGCACAAGCTTTACGGCCTTGAGCGTGGCAGCACCAATGGTTTTGCCTGGCAATGCCTTGTCGCGCGGCGTCTCGCGGAGCGTGGTGTGCGTTTCATAGAACTGATCGATGTGGGCTCCTCGGACAATTGGGACGCACACGGGGACATGCTGACGCATACGCCCTTGGCGAAAAACGTCGATCAAGCGATCGCGGGGCTGCTCCTCGACCTGAAATCCCGGGGCATGCTGGAGGACACGCTCGTCGTGTGGACGACTGAGTTTGGGCGCACACCCTTCAACAACGCCGCCGACGCGAAGGGGCGGGAACATCATCACTGGGTCTTCTCGTCATGGCTCGCTGGCGCCGGTGTGAAGCCCGGTTTGGTTTACGGCGATTCCGACGACTACGGCATCGACGTGGCGCGGAACCCCGTTCACGTCCATGATTTCCATGCCACGATCCTGCACTTGCTGGGCCTAGACCACGAGCGGCTGACGTTTCGTCACAGTGGCCGGGATTACCGCCTCACCGATGTCGCGGGGAACGTCGTTAATGGGATTTTGGCATGATAGCCAATGCCGGGCGGTAATCTAGATATAGATTCTGGGTGTTGCTCCAGGATCGAAGGAGCCTCTTTCAGAATGTGAACCGCAGAGCTACCGAGA
>CANLCA010000502.1 GCA_947487925.1 Verrucomicrobiales bacterium
AACGCCTCCACTTGCTGGAAGAAGACGTCGGACGCGTCCAACACCGCGGACACCAGTTGGATGAGCCCCGGCTTCATCAAGGTCGCCAGCAGCCCTTTATGGGTTACAGGATTATACAGGCGCTGAAGGCTGTAACGAACCTGGCCGCTCGAGACCCCAAGCCCTATGTGTCTCGAAGCGGTCGCCTCCACCGTGTGCGCCTCGTCGAAGATTATAAAGTCGTTCTTGAAAAGCAGACCCTGGCTCTCCGCGTCCTCCTCGACACCGCTGAGCAATGTGAAGAATAGAGTGTGGTTCAGAACCAGCACATCGGAAGCGATGATCCGTCCCCGCACGCGCTGAAATGGACACACTCCGAACTGCTTTGAAAAATCGGATTGATGCCCGCAGAGTTTCGGCGAACACAGGCCCCGCTCCGAGCATACCTGCGCCCAGACTTTTGGATCGGGCTCCACATCGAAGTCGGACAAACTGCCGTTTTCCGAGTTTTGCGCCCATTCAGAAATGCGCTTCAACTCCTCGTGCTCCGGCGAGGTGAACAGGCTTTCTGCCTGCAACATCGCGCGCCGAAGCCGGCGCGTGCACAAGTAATTTTGTCTTCCCTTAAGCATGGCGAAATCAAAGGGTACCCCCAAAATAGCTCGAAGCATCGGCAAATCATGCTCCACCAATTGCTCCTGCAAATTGATGGTGTGAGTACTGATCACCGCCTTTCGTTTGTTCGCCGCCCCATACAGGATCGAAGGAATCAGATAGCCAAGGCTCTTGCCGACTCCTGTTCCCGCTTCCACCACCAGGTTCTTTTTGCCCTCGAGCGCCTGAGCAACGGCGACGGCCATCTCCTGTTGCTGGGGGCGGTACTCGAAGGTCGACGATTTCGAGAGCAACCCCGAAGGTGAGAAGATGCCCCGCACTTGATCCACGAGGTCTCTCGGAGGAGGTCCCTCGAGTGTTTCAATAGCGCTGATCATACCTGGTGTTCACCGGTCATCAGAGCGTTTCAGGCACATTCTGACGCGCGACAATTTCGCAGGACGCGCGGTTTTTTGCCACCGATGACTGTGGCAGAATTCCGCGCCAGCTCACGTTGGGATACACGACGGCATGGCGGCCGAGAATCGCCCCCGGATTAAGGACCGCATTGCAACCCACATCCGTGTGATCTCCAAGCAGCGCTCCGAACTTTCTCAGACCCGTATCCACCCATTCTCCATTCCAATGAATCCGCACATTTCCAGGCACCAGCTTCACGTTTGAAATCTTCACTCCCGCGCCCAGATGCGCCTTGTAGCCCAGTATCGAGTCGCCGACATAATTAAAATGCGGCACCTGGCAGCGGTTGAACAAAAGACTGTTCTTGATCTCGCACGAATTCCCGACCACGCAATGGTCCCCAATCACCACGTTCTCCCGAATGTAGGCATTATGCCGGATCTCGCAGTTGCGGCCAATGATTGCCGGCCCTTTGATCATCGCGCCTTCCTCCACAACCGTGCCCTCGCCAATCGATACGTTCTGTCCTATCCAGGCGTTCCCAAGGCAGCGGTGGTGAAGACCGGGTTTGAAGGAAGACTCAATGTAATCCTTGATCAACTTCAAAGGCTCCCAAGCGTGAACGCAACCCACGAACATCACCCCATGCTCCGTCTGGGTCAGGTCGAACAGGTCTTCTGGCTTCAGCATGACCGCCACAATAGGTGGCAGACCTCGCGTCGCAATTCAAAATAATCTCCGTGCCAAGAAGAAGGTTTGCGCTCCCCGTGGACCTTCCCTATAAGCATTTCAATTGATCCTCAACTCTCACAGCAACCGGCTCAATTGAACACGCGCCAATCAAAAGAAACTCTAAGCCATCCAGTCTAGCTCCCCGCTGTTGTCCAGAGGAAAGGATTCATGGCGTGTTATGTAACCTGTTGTACAAGAAAATAGTATATCATATGAAGTGCCCCATTTGCGTCCTTGGAAACCCTCCTAGAGCGGCCGCGGCATGATTCAGCCTATGCACTCGAAACTCTCTGTTTTTATCCTCCAAATTCTGGGATCAGCCCTGGTTTTGAACGTCGCTTTCAACGTCAATGCCGCCAGCCTCTCCACAGAAAATGTTTTCTTAATCACCACCGACGGCCTCCGTTGGCAAGAGGTTTTCAGCGGTGCTGAAGCCGGTCTAATGACCAAGGAAGAAGGGGGCGTCAAAGACACCAATGCTTTGAGGAAGGATTTTTGGCGTGCGACCCCGGAAGACCGGCGCGGGGCCTTGATGCCCTTTCTATGGAGTCAAGTCGCTAAGGAGGGTCAACTCTGGGGCAACCATGCCAAAAGTTCGATCGTTCAAGTCACCAACGGTCGCAACTTTTCATACCCGGGCTATAGCGAATTCCTCACAGGGATTGTAGATCCTCGCATCGACAGCAATGATCGGAAGCCCAATCCCAACAAAAACGTTTTCCAGTGGCTCCACGCTCAAGAACGGTTTCAGGGTAGAATCGGAGCCAGTGTCAGTTGGGGTGTCATCCCTTGGATCCTTAACTCGGATGTGGCCCGATTCCCCGTCTGGAGCGCGTTCGATGTCCCTGAAGGTACCAGAAAATTCAACCTCTCCCCTACCGTGCAGGGCTTGCTTGATCGGGCCACACCTATCTGGTCTGACGTTTCCCTGGACACCTTTGCCGGGTTGGCAGCCAAAGAAATGGTACTCCAACTCCATCCGCGGGCATTCTATATCGCTTTCGGAGAGACCGATGATTGGGCTCACGATTCCCGTTATGATCTCTATTTGCGCTCCGCTCGCAATTTCGATCGCTTCGTGCGCGAGCTTTGGGAGTTGGTGCAATCGATTCCGCAATATCACAATAAAACCACCTTTATTTTGACCACCGACCACGGTCGAGGTCCGGCTCCCATCGCATGGAAGAGCCACGGCCAAGCGATACCAGAATCCAGCTTCATCTGGGTGGCCCTGCTCGGCCCAGACACTGCCCCGTTGGGAGAACGGCAAAACACGCCCAAAATCACCCAAGGTCAAATCGCCGCAACTGTCGCGTCTTTCTTGGGGGAGGATTTTGTCGCCGCTTCCCCGAAGTCCGCCAAGCCGATCCCCGGTGTGGTAGGAAAGTGAACTCTTATCCGAAACAAAAGTGGCGCGGGGTGACGATCTACAACGCCGGGCTTGATTTCTCCCGAGGAAGCACCGGCTTGCCGAAGAGCTTTTCCGCAGGCATGGGGTCTGCCATCTCCTGCATCAAGTTCCAAAGCCTGGCGTCGAGCGCGTCAAGGGTTGAGGCGTGCTTCGGGTTGGAGGCTAGATTGTTCGTTTCCCAAGGATCTTTCTTCACATCGAAAAGCTGC
>CANLCA010000503.1 GCA_947487925.1 Verrucomicrobiales bacterium
CCTGAATCGTCTTCTATCACTTCCCCTTGGATGATTCATGTTTCGCGAGGATGGGTGGGTTCTTCACCGCTGTCTCCAAACTCAACATCGAGGGTTGCGCTTGAAAATACGGGAGATTCGGCGCTGCGGCGAGCCTAAGAACCCTCCACAATCCACTTTTTCGGGGTTTCTGTCGCAGGATTGCGGTTGACCAGGTTGGGCCAGGCATGAAATGACAGGCGGATGGGCGCGGACATTGTGTTGCAGGCCGACAAATTGTCGAAGACATATTCGAGCGGAGGCACCCCGTTGACAGTGCTCAACGGGGTGAGCTTCCAGATTAGGGCGCGCGAGTCGTGCGCCATTGTGGGGCCTTCGGGCAGCGGAAAGAGCACCTTGCTGGCACTCTGCGCCGGACTGGACCAGCCCTCCTCGGGTTCGGTGACGCTCGCCGGCGAACGGTTGGAGGCGCTCACCGAGGACGAAAGAGCCAGTGTCCGAAGCAGGTCCGTGGGTTTTGTCTTTCAAAATTTCCAGCTCATTCCCTCCCTGACAGCGCTTGAGAACGTGATGATGCCTATGGAGTTGAGGGGGGAGAAGAGGGTCGAGAAACCTGCCGCGGAGTTGCTGGACCGAGTGGGTCTTTCAGCCCGCATGGACCACTACCCGGCCCAACTCAGCGGAGGCGAGCAGCAGCGCGTGGCCATTGCCCGCGCGTTCATCAACCGCCCGCAGATTCTCTTCGCCGATGAGCCCACCGGCAATCTCGATCTCGAAAATAGCGGGCGTGTCGTGGAGTTGCTTTTCGGCCTGAACTCCGATCTGGGCACCGCCCTCGTGCTCGTGACCCATGAATTGGATCTGGCCGGGCGCACAGGGCGTATGCTTCGCTTGAGAGGCGGCGTACTGGTGAGTTGAGCTCAAGACGATGCACTCCTCAACACGAAACACGGCCATCCCTGATTGGATACGAGAGCTGGGGCCCGCACTGATTCGCGGCTGGACTTGGCGGATGGCCCTGAGGGACACCCGCGGATCTCGCAGCCGGTTGCTTGTGTATTCGCTTTCAATCGTCGTGGGTGTGGCGGCGCTGGTGGCGATCGCCTCCTTTGGACGCGACGTCGAGCAAGGCATCGAGCAACAGACCAAGACGCTGTTGGGTGCCGACCTGGTGATCGGTTCCCGGCAACCGTTCCCGAAGGCGGCCGAAGAATTGTTCCAGGAGCTGGGAGGCGAACAAAGCCGCGAAACAAGCTTCTCGACGATGATCTACTTTCCCGCCGGAGGAGGGAGCCGATTGCTCCAGGTGCGCGCGTTGTCGGGCGGGTTTCCTTACTACGGAGAAATGGAAACCTTCCCTGTTGAAGCGCGCTCGGAGTTTCGACGGGGAGAAGGGGTGTTGGTCGAGGAAAGTGTCCTGGCTCAGTTCGGCGCGACCCGCGGAGACAAGGCCCGCTTTGGTGAATGGACAACCCCCATCACCGGGGCGTTGCGCAAGGTGCCCGGGGAGACCCTGGCGTTCGCCACGATGATGCCGCGAGCCTACATCAGCATGGAGGGCCTCGCCAAGACTGGCCTGCTCCGCTCCGGAGGCTTGGTGCGTTACAGGGTTTACTTCAAATTCCCACCGGCGACGGACTTGAAAAACGTGCTGAAACGCGTCCGACCCCGCCTGGATGCTCTCAAACTAGCTCATCAAACCGCGCAAGATCGAAAAGAGGACTTGGGACGTTCCATGGCCAACCTCCAACGTTTCCTGAGTCTTTCTGGTTTCGTCGCGCTGCTGCTTGGTTCCGTGGGCATGGCAAGCTCCATCCATCTCCACATCAAAGAAAGACTGGGCGCGGTCGCGGTCATGCGCTGCGTCGGCGCGCGTACGGCCCAAACAATCGCCGTCTATCTCGTTCAAGCTCTTGGCATCGGAGTTGCCGGGGCGGTGCTGGGAGCCGTCCTGGGTGTCGCCGCGCAGCAGGGACTCCCACGCATTGCAGCGGATTTCGTTCCGTTGCCAGTACTTCCGGTATTTCACGGGGCGGTTGTCCTACGGTCCCTCATCCTGAGCGTGGGGACCGCTCTATTGTTCGCTCTCCTGCCCTTGTTGCGAATCCGGTTCGTCTCCCCGTTGGAAATCATCCGCCTGCCTTTTGACGCCTCAGCCAGGCGAAAAGCGGATCCAGTGGACATCTTGTTGAAGTGCCTCGCCGCATGCGTGGTCACGGCTTACACCGTGAGCCAAAGCGAAAAGTGGATTCACGGCGTCGCGATCGCTGGAGGGCTGGCGGGCGCTGGGCTTTTGCTGACCGCGACGGGCATCATCCTGGGCAAGGCGGCACGGGCTTTTCTTCCCAAAAACGCCCCTTTCACCTGGCGTCAAGGTCTGGCAAATCTTTACCGCCCCAACAACCGGACAGTGCTCACGCTGGTGGCACTTGGTTTCGGCACCTTCCTCGTTTTGACCCTGTCCATGGTTCATTCAAACGTACTGCGCGAGCTGGTGACGGACTCGAATGGCGCCCGCGCCAACATGGTTCTTTTCGATATCCAGCCCGATCAACGCACCCCAGTGATCGATGCGCTCCAGGGGGCGGGCGCTCCGGTTCTTGATGTCGCCCCAGTGGTCGTCATGCGGTTAGCCTCCGTGAAGGGCGTGGCTCTGGACAAGCTGATAGCCGACAAGTCCAGCACCATCCCGAACTGGGTCTTGAGACGCGAATATCGTTCCACCTACAGAGATCAACTCGTTGATTCTGAAAAGCTGGTTGCGGGACGCTGGTTTGCTGCGACCGACCCCAAACCGGTCGGGGGGACCGTTCCGATCTCGCTGGAGGAAGGGATCGCGAAAGACCTTAAAGTCGGCCTGGGTGATGAGATTGTGTTCGATGTGCAAGGGGTCATGGTCCACACTCGAATTGCCAGCCTTCGTCAGGTGGACTGGCGCAGGGTCCAGGCCAATTTCTTTGTCGTGTTCCCACGCGGCGTGCTGGAGGAAGCTCCGGTGTGGTTCATCTTGGCCACCCGCACGCGCGATGCCCAGGAGTCGGCCCGCGTTCAGCAGGTGGTTGTCCGCGATTTTCCCACCGTTTCCGTGCTCGACCTGACTCTCGTGCTAAAGACCGTTGACGAAGTCGTGGGAAAAATCGCCTTCGCGGTGCGGTTCATGGCGCTGTTCACCATTACCACGGGCCTGCTCGTGCTGGTCGGAGCGGTGTGGAGCGGGCGCACGCAGCGGATCTCCGAGTGCGTGCTGCTCCGAACGCTGGGGGCTTCTAGAAATCAATTGCTGGGAATTCTTTTCACCGAATACCTTTTGCTAGGCGCCCTCGGGGCAGCGACGGGGGGA
>CANLCA010000504.1 GCA_947487925.1 Verrucomicrobiales bacterium
GATTTTCGCCGTTGTTGTGGGGATGGCCGTCGGTGCTGGCGATCTGAATGTCGCGCTAGTGGGACTGGTCCTTGTAGGTGCCGCCGCCTTCGCGGTGCGGCAGAAGGCCACCCACCTCGCGAAGGAAGAAAATGCCCACCTGGAGGTTCGGGTCGGCATCGGGCAGGACTTGGAAGGGCTGCTGAAAGGCGTTTTCGGAAACTATCTTACCTATCATCAAATCCGCTCGGTCGCCACGGCGCGCAAGGGTGTCGCCATGGAGGCTAATTATCAAATCCGTCTTCGGCCGAATGCCTCACCCGCGGAATTCATCCAGGCCCTCAATCAGCTTGAAGGAGTCGAGAGCGCCCATTTGAATCGCAACGGTGAGCCCGAGGACTGATGACATCGAACAAACACAGGTTTCATTTTCAAACAACCCATGACCTCAAAAAAATTAATACTCCTGATCTTGCTGCTGGCTTTTGTGCCGGCGGTCGCCAATGGGCGTATCGTCATCAACGAGATCTTTTACCACGCCCCCGAGGAGGTTGAAGATCTCGAATACATCGAGCTTTTCAACTCCGGAGAGGAGCGCGTTGATCTTGGAGGGTGGGGCTTTAAGAAAGGGATCAAGTTCGAGTTCGCACCTGGCACGATCATCGAGGTCAAAGGGTTTTTGGTGATCTGCCGGAATGGCGACCGCTTCAAGGAATTTTATGACGCTCCAATAGCTGGAGTTTTCAGCCTAGCCTTGAGCAACAAAGGCGAGCGGCTCGAACTCCTCCATCCTTCCGGCAGGGTCATTGACGCCATCAAATACAGTGATAGCGCCCCGTGGCCGATGGGGGCCGATGGCTTCTCTGGATCACTCGAACGGATCAGCCCGGAAGCAGGCAGTGATGATGTTTCCAACTGGGCTTCGTCTCCACTATCGAGCGATCGCATCAAGCCTGCGGGCACCCCTGGCAAAGTGAACGCCAACTTTTCCGCCAGCCTTCCGCCGGTAGTCTCGAACGTGAAGTTCGTGCCAGAGAATCCCGCGCCGGATCAACCGATTGTCATCGAGGCCGACGTGCGTGGCGAAACCGGTGTCTCGGAAGTCAACGTGCTTTATCGTCTGGCCGGCCCTGGATTCGAGAAACCGGAGTTGTCGGTCCCGATGAAGAAAATCACCGAGAGCCGCTACTCCGCCGCGATTCCCGGCCAGACAAAAGACCAATTGATCCGGTTCCGAATCCAGGCGGTGAGCACGACTGGCGCGCGGAGATATTTCCCGACGGAGAACGAGCCTCGTCCGGCGCTTTCCATCTATGTGCATGGCCCTATTGAATCGGCTAAGATTCCGTTCGGCTGGATTATCGATACGAGCGAACGCGGTTCTCAGGCCGCACCGCAACGCAGAGGTCCGCAAGGCCGCGGCGGGTTCGAAGGTCCGGGAGCCGTTAACCCGCAGGAGGCGGCTCGCGGGCAGGCGAGAACTCTGTTGCAAAGCAGCATCGATGTGCCAAGCGCGTGGTTCGAATTGACCGTTAATCGGCAGATCAGTTTTGCGACAGCTCAGGCATTGAGATCGGTCTTTTCAGCCAAGCTTTCCGCGCGCGATAAGATGATCGATGAAACACTCGAAGCCTCGAACATTGAAACCAAATTGAAAACTCTCCCCGATGTCATCAAGACGTTTCAAAAGAATTTGGCGGAAGCGCTCAAGCCACACCTCACCGATGAGCAAAACGAAGCTTTCATCCAATGGCAGGCGAAGCCGCAACAGCACGCTGGAGCACGCACCGGGATGCTCTTCGCGAATCCCGCGGCGATTGTCGGGAGTTGGGTCAAACTCGAGGGGGCTTGGTACGCAGTGTCCGTCAAGGCCGAGATCGACGAGGACCGCTTCGACCGGCTGCGCAAGACTCTCCAGGAACTCGTCAAAGAACGCAATGAACTCACCCAGCAAACCGCCGCCATCAAGCAGCCGGAGGACGGCTTGCGGGATCTCCGCGAGCGAGGCGATTCACTGAGCGAGAAACTGGTCGCCACAGTCAAACCGATTTTGTCGCCAGCCCAGAAGAAGCAGTTTGAAGATTGGCAGAACCCGCGGAACAGTTTCAGCGGTCCTCCCGGCGGATTTGGTGGCGGACCGGGGGGGTTCCCTGGCGGTCGCGGTGGGTTTGGAGGACGTGGCGGTCCAGGTGGATTTCGCCGCGGTCCAGCCGGTGTGACGCCGAGCCAATCAGCGTTTGTCTATTTTGACCCTGCCAGCCAGAAACTTGAGTTGTTCGACTTTGTTCAAGTCATCCCGCGATCCGGAGGGCAAAAGGTTCACTTCTACAAAGACAAGCCTCTTAATGGAATGGTCGGTATCAATCTGCTTTTTGAAACCGAGACTGGTGTGCTGGTAGAGCCTCTGGCTTATGAAGTGTATCGCAAGGCTGGAATGGCTGCCGAGCAGAGCTATCACGTACGGCTTTGGCAAAACGGCCAGCCCGCCGGTTTCTACATGCTGGTGGAACAACCGAATCGCGCGTTCCTCCGTCGGAACAAGATTCCCGACCACGGAAATCTCTACAAGATTCTCTGGTACGAACAAGGTGTTGTCGGCCAGCACGAAAAAAAGACCCGCGTCCGCGAGGGTCACGACGACGTCGTGACGCTCATCGATGGGTTGAACAAGACGCAGGGCGACGAGCAATGGGAGTTGATTAAAAAGAATTTCGACGTCGAGCAAGTAGTGAATTATTTCGCCGTTAACACGGTGCTGTCGCACTGGGATGGTTTCTTCAACAATTACTACGCCTACCACGACGTCAAGGGAACGGGCAAATGGACGATGTATCCGTGGGACCAAGACAACACGTGGGGTCTCAGCGGCATGAGGGGCGGGAATCAGGTGTTCTTCAACATGGCCATTACATTCGGGATGAATGGCGACACGCCGCCAGGTCAGAGGGGAGGGGCCGGCGGCCGAGGAGGAGGGTTTGGCTTTGGTGGAGGCGGCGGAATGCAGTGGCGGGCTCCTGGATATTTCTCCGGACCGCTTCTGGCCAATCCGCAGTTCCGAAAGCTCTTTCTCGCCCGGACAAAAGAGATCCTGGAAACGATCTACACGGAAGAGATCTTCGTCCCAATTATCAACGCGCTGGGTGAGCGGTTGAAGCCCGAGGCCGCACTTCGCGCGGAGCTTTTTAAGATCAATCCAGAGCGCGAGGTCCAAAACCTTGAGCAGAACCTACAATCCTTGCGTGACCACGTCAAAAAGCGTCGAGAGTTTCTGCTCGCACAGGATGAAGTCAAAAATGCCGGGAAGTTTTCCACTGCTGACTTGGTGACTCCCGCTGTTAAA
>CANLCA010000505.1 GCA_947487925.1 Verrucomicrobiales bacterium
CAAGATCGAAACAGAACCAGAGACGCTGTTGATAGCCGCCGATTCCGTCGGAGAATCCAGGAAGACACGGGACGTACGAAGATCTACAGTCCCCCCCGATCCTGAGCGCAATGACATCTGTCCATCTTCTAGCTTCCAGCATTTTGAAAGCGCAGTCCGGAGGCCATCGCTGGAAGAAATGTTTGAATGCCCCGGGGCGTTGCTGTCTTTGGCCACTAGGAGCAGGTTGGCCATCCCCGGGGATTCCATCTTCTGCCGCAAGAATTCCACAGGCACAAAGGCGTTCATTGCCGGAACTTGGCCTGCCACCAGACTGAACTGTCCCAAAGATTCCTCCCCGACGATCGCCGAAACTCGAAGCCGAAGGGCGACGGACGCATCCTCTGATTTCGAGAGCAACGAATCCCTCGAGAGGGCGGACGGTTTGTGCACACGCAGGACAACCGGGTCCCCGATGCGCACCTTCAGCTGGGCCGCCAGGGTTTGATTCAAGGCAATGCCGTCCTCGGGCAAGCTCGGGGAAGGCCCCGGGACAGGAGCCAGGCGCCAGAATTCAGAGTCAACCCCCAGGAGCTGAACTCGATTTGCCCGAGTCGCGCCCTCGCCTGCGGTGGCAACCGCTGGAAGGCTCAGAACCGCTGCCGCGTGCCGACGCGTCTCACGGCTCAGTTCGGAGGCGAGAGCCCCCCGAAACAGGCGATCATCAGAACTGAGGATCCATTCGATGCTGCCCAGCCTCAGAAATGCGAGCCTGCCGAGGCTCAGGCGGACTGAGTCGCCGACGACCAACGCACCGATCAAGACACCCGAGGCGACCATGGCGCCAAAGAAGACCCCGGCGTGCCTGAAGGTCTGAAACCCCAGGCGCCGGATGATGAGCTTCAAAAAACTGATCGAGTTACCCACAAAATAAAAGGCAGCAATAGGTAATGGAAAAACCCGGGCTGAACATATCGCTGTTTGTGGAATTGAAAAAGATCAAAGTTCCGCCCCTTCGTGGGCCGTGTGGTAAGAAAGCGGATAGAGGTTGAGACAGGGACCACCCCTTTTCGCCTGACCGCGAAAATCTTCCCAGGGCGAACCTTTGTAAGATCCTGGCGGTAAAGTCGTTTCAACTCGCTCACACAGATCGATAAAGGAACCTCCACATTGCTCGTCCAGCCCCTCTCCCCCATTCACGCCTAGGGACTTCTGCACAACGTTCCACTGCCGGTCTAAGGATGAATGCATTACGAACTGCCTGTTGCGCTAAAGAACACGATCTGGAATGCTCCCGAACACCATCCTGGACGCATGAACGAACTCCGACCAACCCTTCCGAAGTCCAAACCAGACTCTATCCTCGTCTTGAGGCAAGGTGACGACGTCGCCATCTCCAGAAGGCCACTTCGTTCAGGGGAAAAGTTGCCGATTTCTGGCGACACACTCACGGTGCTGGATGCGATTCCATCTGGGCACAAAATAGCGCTCAGGGACATCGCGGAAGGAGAGTCGGTTAAAAAGTACGGACAGGTGATCGGGTTCTCGCGCTGTTCCATCTACCGAGGCAATCACATCCACCTGCACAATCTCGCAATGCGGGAATTCTCGAGACCGTTTGAAACAGGGCATGCCCCCACCGTGGCCTATTATTCGGAGCAGGAAACGCCTAGCTTCCAAGGATTCGTTAGAGCAGGCGGGGCCATCGGCACGAGGAATTACATCGCGGTCATTTCAAATGTGAATTGTTCGGCCTCCGTTTCGAATTATATTCGAGACCATTTCCGTCAGCGGAGCGCGGACTATGCCCGTGACTTCCCTCACGTCGACGGTGTGATCGCGTTCACCCATAAAAGCGGCTGCGTGATCCAACCGGGTGAACCCTCTCAAATCCTTCATCGAGTCCTTGCTGGAATCGCCAGACACCCCAATATATCGGGCTACGTGATGATGGGGCTGGGTTGTGAAGGGAACCAGCTTCAATTCATCCGGCGCGATTTCGGGCTGGACCACACAAGACCCGGCGAGAATGAGCCCTCGTTCCTAACGATCCAGGCCGCGGGCGGAACTCGGAAATCGGTGGAGGCTGGGATCAAGGCCGTTGAGCAACTCTTGCCGAAGGCGGATGCGGCGCGGCGATCCCCGGTTCCCCTGAGCAAGCTCATCCTGGCCGAAAACTGCGGTGGATCCGATGCCTGCAGCGGGATCACAGCAAACCCCGCTTTGGGATGGGCATCGGACGAATTGATCCGGCATGGAGGCACGTCCGTGCTCGCGGAGACTCCGGAGATTTACGGTGCGGAACACCTGCTGGCCCAGAGAGCCGCAACGCCTGAAGTGGCCAGCCAACTGATTGCTCTCGTGAGATGGTGGGAAGAACACGTGCGCCTCCATGGGGCCAGCATCGATAACAACCCCTCATTCGGCAACAAGGAGGGAGGGCTCACAACGATCTTCGAGAAAAGTCTCGGCGCGATCGCCAAAGGGGGGCAATCGCCTCTGACGGCGGTTTACAAATACGCCGAACCCGTGCTCGGGCGCGGTCTCTGTTTCATGGACACACCTGGGTTCGATCCGGTGAGCATGACAGGCTTAGTTGCCGGGGGGTGTAACATCGGCGTCTTCACGACGGGGAGAGGCAGCGTGTATGGTTGCAAACCCATGCCGTGCATCAAGGTGGCCACCACAACCGCTCTGTTTCAGTGGATGAACGAAGACATGGACATCAACGCGGGAACGATTCTGGATGGAACAGAATCCGTGGCGGATGTGGGGCGCAGAATCCTCGAAAAGATACGGCTGGTGGCGAGTGGGGAGAAAACGAAAAGCGAGCTGGCGGGTCTTGGTGACGAGGAATTTGCTCCGTGGATCCAAGGTCCCACTCTTTGATGACCGGGTCCTAGGCCCCAACATGTTTCTTGATCAACTGTGAAATCTGGCGGCTCCAATGATCCAAAACCCGGCGCTCAGGTCCTTCGATGAGTAGCCGCGCCTTGGGTTCCGTGCCCGAGTATCTGAGCAGGATGCGCCCGCCCCCCGTTTTCACAGTTTCTTCAGCTTGTGAGAGCAGATCCGAAAGACCGTCGATTTGCTCGAAAGGCCGCTTTTCGCTGACTTTGATGTTGGTGACCAACTGCGGAAACCGGCTCCAGCACTGAGCCAGTTCAGAAAGGCGCACGGCTCGAGTCTTCATGATTTGGAGGATTTGGAGAGCGGCAACCAATCCATCCCCTGTGGTGCTGACATCCCCAAAAATAAGATGCCCGCTCTGCTCACCGCCAAGGTTATACCCCTGTCTGATCATCTCATCGATGACGTTCTTGTCCCCGACAGCG
>CANLCA010000506.1 GCA_947487925.1 Verrucomicrobiales bacterium
AGCCTGGAGCCACGTGTCGCGGGTGAACGGCGTGCCGGTTTTTGCATCCCCCCAACGTGCCGATTCACCCACCACAGCCCGGTCAATCTCTTTCATCCGAACCAGGAAACGGTTGGAACACGCCCCGGCAGTCAGCGCGCCACCGTTAAAAAAATGCCGCTGCACATGGTCGGCCACTAGAATTCTGAACTCCGGGTTCGCCTGCATTTTTTGCCAAACCCATTGCGGATTGCTCTTGTTCAAGACGTTGCCGGCTGAATAAGGCCCAGTGCGGTCCTCGTTCACATTCAGCAGCGTGTGCTCCGCGTCATGCGCAAAGAAACGAAAACCATGGGTCCCTGTTCGATCGCGCATCGCGTAAAAATTGTTTGGCGACGTGTTGCCAAGAAAGTTCGAGATGGGCGCATCCAAATTTCCTCCGTAAAGGATGACCAACATGTAATCAATCAAGTTCGGAACATCGACCAGATTCTCCAAAGCGGCGTTGACTGTCCCGTCGGGATTGCGCCCCTGGATCTTGAAGTAAGCTTCGTTGGAACCTAGCCCTGCGTTCGCCTGTGTCCATAGGCGAGTCCACGCATTCATGTTTCCATCTGTGGCGTTGATCGTGTATGGGCCAGCCTCCACCTTGATGACATCGTAATTCTCCGGTTTGCCCCCAAAATAGGTTTCCCCAAACGAAGCCTCCGGCCTCTCGCAGGTATTATACAAACCCCAATACTGCCCGTTGATGTACAGATGATAATAATCCCCCCGCTCCCCCTGGCTGCCCATGTCCAACTGGGCATCTCGAGAGAATTGATCCCTGATAAAAACACCCCTCGAATCCCCTTGAAAACTCCAGGAATAGTTCTGGAAAGTTCGAAGATCGATCGCGTTGAATGTTTCCGCCCCTTTGCCTCCAAACAGGTCGTAACGCAGGGTCGGATCTCCGTAGTCTTCCCTGAAAAAGAATCGGAAAGCGTGCTTAGGATTCCCCGTGCTCCGGCTGAAGCCGCCCCGGATTCTGATCCCGGAGTTGATTTGAAACCCATTTCTCCCGTCAGGATAAATCAACTCCAGAGAGCAGCTTCTTTCCCAATCACGACCGTCCTGTCCCGGGTTCGCGTAAATGCCCCGGCTCGAATTGAAAAGATCGTTCAGGTTCATCACGATGGAGAACGAAGGGAGCGATTTCAAATCGCTGGTGAGGGTGCGGCTGAATTTTGCATTATTCACCACATCTGGGTCCATGCCGTAGTCCACCACATTAGCCCCCCAAGTCGTCGGCCAGCCTGCGGCTGGCTTGGCGTCCGAGGACTGACGGACGATGTCCTCAGGGAACAGATAAGTCTCCGTATCCACGTTTGAAGCTCGATACCCAGTTTTGAAGGCCGCAGCCCGCAACACGGTTGTCCGCGCCACGGAGACAGGGCTCAAGTAAGTCAGTCCGTTCGTCAAGCTCGGCATCGTCCCGTTCAGTGTGTAGCGGATCACGGTACCCTCCGTTTCACTCCAGATGCCCAACTCAAAAGGGGCGTCGTAAAAACCCCGGTGATGGGAGAATTTAGTATCCTTGACGACGGCCAGAAAACCTCCCGAATTCAACCCACCGGGAGTGGGAGGCGTGAGATACCCTACCTCGAAAGCCCCGTCGGCTCTTTTCAATCGGCCGTAGGAAACATCGCGGAGTTGCTTCGGAAACTGAGGTCCAAATTCAGAAACGATCGTCCTGCCGTCGCCGCCCACCAACGCCAAATAATCCCCGTCCGACGCCAGATTGAAGTTCGTATGCAATTTTCTCGCCGGATCCCTCCGATCCTTGCCCGAAGCAAACACCACGATTCTGCCACCAGGCGCGAGCGTCACTTCGGGAAACCGCCACATCATGAGATCCGCCGCGCTATCGGTCAAATACCAGCCGTCGAGGTTGGCAAACGTCTGGCTTGAGTTTTCAACCTCGATCCAATCACCAAACTCCCCGTCCTCATCCGCAAGCGTGTCGCCATTGTTCGCCATGAATTCCGTGATGCTCACTTGAGCCGCAACTCGAGACGCAAAGAAGGCTGCCACCATCAGGACCCAAACAATTTTCGAACGACGAAGCATATGACAAAATTTGTAGCACAAGGAGTGCCATCATACACGAAAATCAATCGAGCAAGACTGGCTACTGGTTTATGCCATTAAGTTTCTGGGTCCTCAACGAGTTGATTGGAGCTCTCTCGCCCCCGGGTCTGGCGGCGCGAGGATCTTCAGCGCTGACTCTCGGAATGGTTGAAGCGCTCGCCCAAACTCTAAAGACACCCGGCCACGACGCGTTTCACGCGCCCGCCGAGCATCTCGGCCACCACGGGGGAAGTGTCGCGCCGAGCGCACCGCGCCACGTCGCACGCCACGTCGGGCAGATCTAACAAACGCTTTCCATTCTTGGCCCGTCCCATCACGGCCTCCAATTCATGCGCGGCAGAAAGGTAGATTGACCGCGCGATCTGCGCCGCATCCGAGACCTTCCTGGCATCAAACAAATCCCAAACCAGTTCCGCGAAGGCGCCGGCCGCTAGGACGTCCTCCAAAGCGGACTCATCGCCTGTGCCGCTGCAAACCAGGATCAACTGTTCAAAATCCAAAGCCCTCACATATTGAGCCGTGACCCTCATGTTCAAGAATGAACCCACAAAAACCCGAGTCGCTCCGGCGCACGCAATCAACGCGCGCGTCCCGTTGGTCGTGGTGGCGATGATCCTCCTTCCCTCCACGCGTTCCCGTGTGAATTCGGCTGGAGAATTTCCGAAATCGAAGTCCCGCCCTCCTGTCAGCGCCCGGCTAATGAGTAAACCATTCCTCTCACCCGCCAGCAAAGCCGCGGGGTCTTCAGCCTTTGCAGCAAGGGCCTCCGAGATCTCGCAGACCGGAAGAACCGATTCGGCGCCGTTCGAAAGGGCCGTGATCAGGCTGCTGGTGGCGCGAAGGATGTCAAAGACCACGCAGACCGTGTTCCGGAGTGGTTGTCCGCTCAAAGTCGACTGTTCAATCGGCGCGCAAAGAACTTCCAGCTGCCTCATTTTCATTGGTTTTTTGCCAGCATACGAATGTGATGAAAAAGATACTGTTGAGCATAACCGGCGTGCGGCCCGAAATGCTCTACCACAAAGGACCTCAAGACAGGAAGCGGCACGGGTCTTCCCTCAAAATAGTAATCCCGCAACACACGGGCGACCCACACATCGACTGGAAAAGCCTCGGCGAATCCAAAGGCAAAAAGGAGAGCGCAATCGGCGATTTTAGGCCCGACTCCAGGCAAACGCATCA
>CANLCA010000507.1 GCA_947487925.1 Verrucomicrobiales bacterium
CAGACCCCAATCCCGATAAGGCGGAATGGGCTTACCCTCTTCGTCTAAAAACACGCCGGGCTCGAAGTGAATCGGGATGAAGTGCCCTCGCCCATCGTTTCGGTAGAGCCCATCCACCTCCGGCAGCTCGCGCACACTCCCGTCCGGCAGGGCTTGGAAGCGGTCCTTCCACTTTGCCAGGCGCGTGGACTCATCGTTGACTTTCGAAACCACCCATTGATCCTCCCGCTTGGCGAGGGCAAAACGGATCGTTGGATCCGCCAGGTGCATCACGTCAATGTAATGGGCACAGTAAAGGTCCAGATCCCCGTCCCCGTCTATGTCCGCCAGCGCCATCGAAGTGGGCGACGCCGTGCGTGACAAACCTGAGGCGGTGACCTCCGTGAAGTGGCCCTTTGAATCGTTTAAGAACAGTCGTGTTCCAGCGGCAATCCCGTTCACGAGCAGGTCCAAATCCCCGTCCCCATCCACATCCGCAAAAGCCGCGCCCGTGGAGAATTGATCCGCGCAAGCGATCTCGCTATTCTTGATTTCTTCAAAGCGCCAATTCCCCAAGTTGCGGTAGAGACGGTTTGGACCCTGCAAACTGCTAAGGTAGATGTCCTGCCAGCCGTCCAAGTCCACGTCGCCGATCGCCACGCCGGAGCCGTTGTGGGCGACCGCGTTGGTGAGAAAGGCGTCACCCAGCAACAAGTTTGTGAATAAAACCCCTGTGCTCGACGGATCCTTAAGGCTGAAGCCTGCCTTCCCAACGCCTGGGGGAACCAAGGTCGTGCTTCGAAATCCAGTCCCTTCTAACGCCTCGCCACCGTGTGCAATCCGGGACAAGTTGCCCCAAGCAATCGTCACCGTAAGACAGACTCCGAGGGTACACCGCACCAAGTGTTGCGTGAGCACCATTCTGGGCATCATCCGCACGGGTAATTGCCCCGTCAAGCCTGCGTCCGTCAGAGATTCCGCTCGCGAACTCATCCCAGGCTTTAGCAGTTCTTCTCGTGATGGTCATTGTGATCGATTCAAGGAGCCCCGTTTATCAAAACAACGTGTTCGGGGGGGCGAGTGGCAAGAGGAAAAGACAGAGATCCCGGTGTCCATGACGTGAAAACATCGTGAGGATGCGTTTCACTCCCTCTCAGAGCTCCACCCCGGGGCATCGTTCCTTGGGAAAACCCTTTACAAGGCGAATATCGGGATTTAAACAGGAAAGGTCATCCAACAAAGTTCAAACCTATGAGTCACAAATTACTCAGGTTCGTCTCATTGTTGGCCGCAACGCTGGGCACAGCCCAGCTCGCCGCCAATGATATCGAGCCTACGAAAGAAAAATACACAGCCTCCTTCACCCTGACCCCCATCACGCTGGATGGAAAGCTCAACGAATGGGCGGGCGCAGGCGTCATCGCAGACCCCAAATTCGCCGTTCCAAAAGGTTCTGGCGGTAAAGCAAACGCCAAATACGTCTTGTTCGAGGAGTACGCTGGCGGAACTTGGAGCGGGCCCGAAGACCAAACTTCAGCCGTGCAGGTCGTTTACGACGTCGATAATGTGTATTTCGGTTTCGTCGTCACCGACGATTACCATGAAAATGCCGCCAATAGCGCCTGGAACGGGGATTCCGTACAGCTCATGATTGCGAACGGAACCCGCAGCGGGCAGGTGGCGCTCTACAACTACGCGCTCGGTGGAGTTGAAGATGCGACCGGCGACGTGATTGTCATGCACGAGGCGGGGCCAGGTGGAACCGAAGCCGTCGTCACGCGTGATTCTGCGACTAAAAAGACTTATTACGAAATCAAGCTCCCTGCCGCTTCTCTGGGCCTGAAAACGCTGACCCCCGGAACAAAGTTCGGGCTCGGCATGGCGATCAACGACGGTGATGAGCTGACGCCCGGCCAAAAGGGTTGGGGCGGTCTTGGAGCCCACTCGATCGTCTTTGGCAAAACTCCTGGGGAAACTGCCCTCGTAACCCTGGGAGCTGACAAACCGACCATCGAAATACTCGGCGTCGGTACGGAATTCCTCATCGGCGGCGACCTCACGGACCCGGAAAACGACGGCAACGAAGATTCAGGCCCTACGGATTCCTCTTGGAACTGGAAATCAATCACCTCGAGCATCGAACCGGGCTTCGGTGGTGGTGAGTTTTCATTCAATATTTTCGACAACAAAGTGGGTGGTGGCAACGACAAATGGTGCTGCGACGATCCTACCGAAGCCAAACCCATTTGGGTGGCGGTCGAGTTCGCCAACCCCGTCAGTCTGACCCATTTCACGCTCGCTTCTGGCAACGACACTCCCGGTCGCGATGCCACGAAGTTCCAAATCCAAGGATCCAACGACGGCACAACCTACACGCCGATCTTTGTTCATGACAATTCCACCCCTCTCTGGACGCAGACTCGCAATGAGGTTATCAAGGTCACGCTTCCAATCCCCAGTGTGACATTCCGTTACATCCGGTATTTTGCGACAGAAACACCGGCCACACTCCATCAACTCGGAGAAATCGAGTACTTCGGCACCTTCGGCGGCACGGCCCTGGCCTACTTCTCTGGGATCAACCCCACCGTCACTGGTTTCTCCTTCCGATCCACAGACGCCAGCACTTCTGTTGTCGACCCTGCGAGCGTCAAACTGAAAATCGACGGCGCAGCCATCACCATTCCTGTTCCCACAAAAACCGCGGGGGTGATCGACGTCTCCTACAAGCCAGCACAGCAGTTCCTTCCCGGTTCGAGTCACACCTACTCCATCATCGCGAAAGATGGGGTCGGCAACGTGATCACGGCGGAGGGTGCCTGGAAGACTCCCAATTACGCCCTTCTGACCGCAGCAGGAAGCGTCGCCCCCGACACCTCGAAACCCGGTTTCGTCTGGAATGTGCACCAAAACGGTTCCTTCACAGACAACAACAATGTGCGCCCCGTGAATCAGCTCGCGGGATTGCTGGGTGAAAACTTCGCCAGTCCTGACGCCGTCGGGGTCGCCTTGGGCGCCGGCAAACCGGGCGCGAATAACAAGTTGCCTCTCCGTTTCGAAATCGAAACCGTGATCAACATGGATCAGGCCGCTGGAAGCAACGGCACATTCCAACCCGATGATCAAATGCCAGGCATCCCGGGAACAACCGACGGGACCGATGGCATCGCCGGTGAAATCATCACCTACCTCGAACTCCCCGCTGGCAAGCATACCTTCATCGTGAACAGCGATGACGGGTTCAAAACCTCCGCCGGGAATTTCATGGATGTCTTCCTAGCCCAAGCCGCCGGCGAATTCAGCGGTGGCCG
>CANLCA010000508.1 GCA_947487925.1 Verrucomicrobiales bacterium
AATTGCGAACCCCTTTGAATGCGATCATCGGCTATTCGGAGATGCTCCGGGAAGAGGCCCAGGATATGGGCGATAATGGGTATGTTCCCGACCTGGAAAAAATCCACGGCGCAGGCAAGCATCTGTTGACCCTCATCAATGATATCTTAGACTTGTCCAGGATTGAGGCCGACAAGATGACGTTGTTCCTTGAAACCTTCGACATCGCAAAATTGTTGCACGAAATTGAGGCGACGGTGCTCCCCTTGGCGACGAAGAAGGAAAGCAGGCTGAAGATCGATTGCCCCGCTGACATCGGGACGATGCGCGCGGACCAGACCAAGGTGCGACAAGTGGTTTACAATCTACTTTCGAACGCCATCAAGTTTAGTGAGAAAGGATTCATTAGGCTGCGCGTTTCCAGAATGAAGAGTGACTCGCTTTCTGTCACCCACCCAACCAACGGTCAACTCACCTTACTCAACTCCGATGCCCCGGCACAAATTTCCTTTGAGATCCAGGACACAGGCATCGGGATGACGCCGGAGCAGATGGAAAAGCTCTTCCAGACCTTCACGCAAGCCGATGGTTCAACAACCAAGAAATTCGGCGGCACCGGCCTTGGGTTGGCGATCAGCAAAAAGTTTTGCCAAATGATGGGAGGGGATTTGACAGTCAGCAGCGAAAGGGGCAAAGGCTCCAAATTCACTGCGATCCTCGCGGCCGAGGTTCAGGAGTCGCCATCCCACTCAACCTCCTCCGCCGAGATCCGTTCGATCGGATCACCCGATGCCCAGCGCCCCACCGTCCTCGTGGTTGACGATGATCCGATCGTGCAAGATTTGATGCAGCGGCATTTGGGCAAAGAAGGTTTTCGTGTGGTGGGGACATCTAGCAGTGAACACGTACTCCATTTGGCGCGTGAACTCCGGCCGGTTGTGATCACGTTGGATGTGCTTTTGCCAGGCCAGGATGGGTGGTCCGTGCTGCACGCTCTGAAAGCCGCTCCTGATCTTTCAGACATCCCGGTGGTCATGATGACCATCCTGGATGAAAAACAGAGGGGTCTTGCGCTGGGTGCGGCCGATTATCTCACAAAACCGGTCGACTGGGATCGCTTGAGCTCCTTGCTGAAAAAGTTCCGCAAGACTGATGGCCAGTCAGTGCTCGTGGTGGAGGATGATCCCGCCACGCGTGAGACGTTGAAACGGTCGCTGACCAAGTCAGGGTGGGATGTGGTTCTCGCAGAAAATGGCAAAGTGGGATTGGAACGTGTGAAGAATCACACGCCTTCGCTGATACTCTTGGATTTGGTGATGGCGGAAGTGGACGGGTTCGAGTTCATGAGGCGACTGCGTGGACAGGAGCCATGCCAGGAGATTCCTGTCATCGTGCTCACTGCCAAAGACTTGACGGAAGAAGATCACCGGATGCTGAGCGGACAGGTCGAGCGGATCATCCAGAAAGGGTCGTGTAGAATGGATGAGGTGCTTGAGGAGGTGCGGCGTACGATCGCTCTTCGTAATCAGGATTCTCAAATGCGCTTGCCACTGACCGTTGCTCAGACAACGAGCCCTTTCTGAACAGGTTCAACATCCGTTTTGACACCTACTATCGATGAACCCTCCAGGATCGATCACCCGATTTGTTCTGTTCGTGTGTTGGAGCAGCGTTCTCCTGAGCGGAGCTCCGGTGAGCTTGGTCATTCGCGATCAACACGCCGTGGAACCTGTTCCTGGAAGGGTTCACCTGCGCGATGGTGCCGGCAAGCCACAGCGGGTGCCCGGCTTGCCTTTCTGGTTCGATCACTTCGTTTGCCCGGGTAAGGTGGATCTGGATCTTCCGGAAGGTTCCTACACATTCGTCGTGGAGCGAGGCCCGGAATACTCCAGCTCGAAAGGCAACTTTGTTGTCACGGAAGGAAAAGGAACTAACCTCACTGTGCTCTTGTCCCGAATCGCCCATCTTGCGGCCGAGGGTTGGTGGTCAGGTGAAACCCATGTGCATCGAGGAACCCAAGATGCCGAACTGCTCATGCTCGCGGAAGATTTGCACGTCGCGCAGTTTATTACCTGGTGGAACAAAGCCAACCCGTGGACCAACATGCCGCTGCCAAAGCCGCTGCCGATCCAATTCGATGGGACCCGCGCCTACCACCCGCTCGGAGGGGAGGATGAACGGGACGGCGGGGCGCTCCTCTTTCTAGATCTGGCGGGACCTATCGACATCACGAACGGTTCGCGGCATTTCCCGTCCTCCCTGGTCTACGCGAAACAGGCCCGTCAACAAGGCGCGTCCTGGATTGACGCCGAAAAGCCGTTTTGGTGGGACTTCCCTCTCTGGGTGGCTCATGGGGTGGTGGACACCGTCGGGATCGCGCAGAATCACATGCATCGGTCTGGAATGCTCGACAATGAAGCTTGGGGCAGACCTCGAGATCGCGCAAGGTTTCCAGGCCCGCAGGGCAACGGCTTCTGGACGCAGGAAATTTACTATCACACGCTCAATTGTGGCCTGCGGCTACCTCCAAGCGCGGGAAGCGCCAGCGGCGTTTTGCCGAATCCGGTCGGTTACAATCGGGCCTACGTCCAGGTCGAGCATGGATTCACATCCAAAAAATGGCGGGAAGGATTGCTTGCAGGCCGCAGCTTTGTGAGCAATGGGCCGCTGCTGCGAGTTCGGGCCAACAAGCAGTTTTCGGGGCATGTCTTCAAAACAAGGGGTCCGCTTGAAGTGGAGCTCGATGGGAAACTCGATGCACGCGACCCGATTGCTCGAGTCGAACTCGTCCGCGACGGGCGTGTCGCAACGGTGCAACTACCGGCCCGGTTCACGGTTGCTCGAAGCGGTTGGTTTCTGGTGCGAGCCATGGCGGATGCCACAAACACGTTCCGGTTCGCTTCCACCGCGCCATGGTATGTCGAAGTGGACGGACATCCGAAGCAGCCCCAGGAGGGATCGGCCCGATTTTTTGTGGATTGGTGTCAGGAAAGAATGAAAGCCCTCTCGCAAACTTCAAACATCACGCAAACGCAGAGGCTCGAGTTGCTTGAGCCTTGGCGCTCGGCGGAGGCTTTCTGGCTCGAGAAGCTCGCGTCATCGACGAAGTGACAAAAACCCTCTTCAATGCAGCCAAGCAATCACTTTCAGAACACGACTCTCTAACAGCCCGTATGAGTATGAATTCAAGTTTTCAAACACTTCTTCACCAAATCCAACCACTGATAAGACCTTCATGGGCCGGGTATGCCTTCTTTCTCTGCGTGTCAATGAACCCTGTTTTTGAATCCCCAG
>CANLCA010000509.1 GCA_947487925.1 Verrucomicrobiales bacterium
ATGATTAGCGAAGATTAGTGGTTTCTCAGCTGCTTTTTCCAGGTTCAATCTGAGGGAATTGAACTCCCCAATGTTGAATCAGAATGCCCGTGAAATTCTGAGATCTGACCATCAGACACCCGCATTTGGTTCAGCCTCAAAACGGCGGTTGAGGGGAGGGTGAAGATGGACAACGTCTTGGATGACAGAGGCTTGACGAGGACCGATGCAGTTCCTTTATGGATCCGGCGGGCGATTTGGAAATACATTATCTCCAGGACCTTATGAAGCTTCGACTGGGGCAACTGCCGTTTCAAGGTTCATCGTCGAGCCAGCCGGCGCTTCGGTTTCCTGGCGTCGAAAACTCCGCGCAGCTCTTGCCACAGCATCGCTCCCATGCGCATCCCGCTCGAAAAACAGTCCAGATCGAACTTTTCGTTTGGAGAATGGGCGTTGTCATCGGGGAGTCCTAACCCGACGAGCAATGTGTCCACACCAAGCGTTTTCCTGAACTCGGTCACAATGGGAATCGAACCACCTTCCCTCATGAGCAACGGTTCACGACCGAAAGCTTGACCCACAGCTTTCAAGGCCGCCTGGGCGTAGGCTCCTGCGGGCGATGTATAGTAGGGCTCGGCACCGTGTCCGGAGGCGACTTCCAGTCGCACGGTAGGCGGACAAATTTTTTTGAGATAGGCTCGCACAGCCTTGATGACTTTCTCTGGATGCTGGTCAGGCACAAGCCGGCACGTCACCTTCGCCCGCGCCCACGCCGGGATGATGGTCTTGCTACCATCCCCCTGGTAACCGCTCGTCAAACCGTTGATTTCCAAAGTCGGGCGGGAAGTGCGCTGCTCCATCGGGGTATAACCCTTTTCTCCAAACAACGCCGGGACACCCAAGAACCGTTGGTAGTCCCGGTCCTTGAACGGAAGACGGGCCAATTCCTTCCTCTCAAAAGACGTCAAGGGAACCACGTCGTCATAGAAGCCCGGGATGCGAATCCTGCCCCTCGCGTCCCTGAGCTGGGCCAGGAGCTGGCTGAGCACCATTGCCGGGTTATCGACGGAGCCTCCAAAGATCCCCGAGTGTAGGTCGCGGCCGGGCCCTCTCACAATGATTTCAAAGGCGGCAATCCCCCTTAAAGCATAGGTCAGGGCCGGACATTTTTTACCAGGGATGCCCGTGTCTGAGATCACCACAGCCTCGCACTGGAGGCTCTTCTTGCGCTGCGACAGAAATGAGGCGAGGCTCACGCTCCCCACCTCTTCCTCCCCTTCGATCAGGAAAGTGAGCTCGCACGGCAGCTCCGTACCGGTCTTCAGGTAAGCTTCCACCGCTTTAAGGTGCGCGAAGTTCTGCCCCTTGTTATCGCTCGCACCGCGCGCAAAAAGTTTGCGCCCTTCCAACCGTGGCTCAAACGGGGGCGATGTCCAAAGATCAAACGGCTCCGCAGGCTGCACATCGTAGTGGCCATAAACCAGAAAATGCGGCTTCGTCCCGGCCCCGGCCTTGAGTGTGGTGGCAAGCACGACAGGATTCCCTGAAGTCGCGCAAAGTTCGGATTTCAGGCCCATCGAGGAGCAATGGTCCACAAGCCACTTAGCACACGACGAAACATCCCGTGCGTGGCTCGGCTGCGCGGACACGCTTGGGAAACGGATGTACTCGCACAACTCCTCTATGAAGCGCTGTTCGTGACCGCCGAGATATTCGAAGACGTTCTGCATGGTGCCGCCATTACACCAAATCCCGGGGGCGCACAGCAAGCAGAGAGCCGCACAAAACACCAACTCGTGCGCATCCCCAAATCAGAAATTCGAATTCAACAAAACGAACCTGTTTCGACTGATGGTCGAGCAGTTCCAATTCCCCGCTCTTAAGCGCCACCGTCATCGCCATCAAAAATCACTCATTCTCGACTATTCAGGCTTCAACCTTAAAACAGCAGTTGAACATCGTAAAGATTTGCAAAAGCCTGGATAAGAAAGGGTTGACGAAGATGGAGCATCTCCTTCATGGATCTGGTGACTGATTCGGAAACATTTTATCGCCAGGATCGTGCGAAGATTCGCCATGGGCAACTGCCGTTTTAAGGTTCAACCGGAGGGAAATGGCTGTCCATGGTTGATTCCAGAATTCCCCTGAACTTCTGCGATCTGATCCTTGTTCGCAAATGGGCTCAAACAACCGCCAACCGCAGGGAGTCACCGCCTCGTCGACTCCCCAACCAACGGTTGGGTGCTTCGCAAATACGCAAAAAGATCCCGGACGCGTTCGTCATCCAACGGGTCCAACAACCCCTCCGGCATCAGGGATATCGGCGAGGCTCGCATCTCCGCTATGTCCGCTTTGTTCAGCGTCAGGTTCTGCCCGTCCATTCCTCGCAGCACCACGACTTCTCCCAACTGTTCGACCATGAATCCCGCCAACGAACGCCCATCCTTGGTTTCCACCGCAACACTCTCATACCCCTCGCGGATCTCGGCGTTCGGATTCACAATGCTCAAAAGCATCGTCTCCAGATCATCCCGCTTGAACACGGTCAAATCAGGGCCCACCTCAGCCCCAAGACCGAAGAGTTTATGGCAGGCTCCGCACATGTTCTGAAAGAGGGTCCGGCCTGAATAAGGATCGCCTGTGCCGGAACGAACGATCGTGGCCAACTTGCCGATGCGTGCCTCCATTTCGGCGGTTGTTGGACTGCCCGTGTTCGGCCACACCTTCTCGGAAAGCGCCTGGAGCTGAGGCAAACGGTGTTGCTTGAATCGTCGCACCACATTCGGAGGCACGGTATCCGCTTTGATCAGCCCGCCCGAAGACCAGCTCGACCACTGGCTGTCCACGGCCTGAACGAATTGCAGCGCCCATGTGGGCCTGCTCGATATCAACATTTGGGCCGTCGCAAGCGATTCTCTACCCAGCTTCGGATACAGCCCCACGATCGCTTCTCCTATCCGAGGATCGTCATAGGGTTGCATCGCGAGCAGGGCCGCACGGCGCATCAGGTCATCGCCAACGGACCCTCGGAAAACACGAATCGCCGCCGCATCGGCGCCCTGGAATTTCGACTCCGAAAGCATTCCCAACACCTCCATCCTTCGTTCCCGCGGCGCGGTTTCATCAACGGCCAAGGAAAGCGCCTCCTTGAGGCTGCTCGGGTCGCCGAGGCGAAGTCCCAACGTCAGCGATGTGACCCCGTGCCGGGTCATCGAGCGCAGAAGTTCAGAAGGCAAGCCTGTCATCGGACGGCCGCGGTAGGCTGTCTCAAAACCCGACAACAACAGACGAC
>CANLCA010000510.1 GCA_947487925.1 Verrucomicrobiales bacterium
CCTCTCGGAAATAGGAAACATGTGCCCTTGGCCTGGCATTCAGTGACTTCATGATTTCACAGAATCGTTGAAGAATGGCGAGTTGCTGCCGTTCCCGTGCAGCAAGTGCGAAAGCTCCGGCCGGTGGCCCGTAAGTATCCAATCCAACGCGTCGCGCTTGACCCCGCAACGTTCCTTCTGCACATGATCATCCCTGCGGCGTTTGGTTTCAAAAAAGATCGGCGCTTCGTGACGATCTTCATAAAAACGGAGTCTCAATTTGAAGCGGCTTTTTTCCGCATTCAAGGTTGCTTGATAGAGCCTGAGATCATCGGAATCCAGATAGAGGCTATGCACTGGGTAGGAAGAATTCGGCCAGGCTGCGCCGTAATGATCACGCTCAAGATGAGGGATGATCAAGTCCCGGATCGCCATTGCGACGGCTTCCTCAATGAGATAGTTCAGCTCGAACCGTTGGAGTTTGAGTTTGTCTCGTTTCATAATTCCTGGGATTGATGGGTTGCAGTTGGTGGTGGCTTCAAGGCTCTGAACAACACCGGCAACAAGACCACCGAAGCCACGAGCATCAGGGTGATCAAACTCGCCGCAAACAGTTTTTCCGATTGGCCATCAAGCACGGCCAGCCATCCCACGCTGGCCCGCCACACGAAAACGACGACAAGCAGGCCGGTGGTCACGATCGCCGCCGGGAGGCTCCAACGAACACGCCGCGCTCCCAATACGCCCCAGAGAATTGAGAGCGCGCCGAAGGTGCCGCCTGACATCAACGCGGTCTTCGCCTTTTCCGGGTTGGACAAATAGCCGAGCAGCCCCATGACAATGAGAAAGCCGCCATAAAGAATCAGATAGCCGGCTGTTTTGGTGTTCATGGGGCGCAACATTTGTTTCCTTTCATTCGTGCGGTGCGGTCGCCGTTACTTCAGCGTCACCTTTTCACTGGCCGGGAGTTTGTCGCCTTCAGGTCGCGGCCCGGCCAGATAGCGGAACAGGGGCGAGTCCGCCGACAGCAGCAGCGTGCTGCGTTTGCCCAGGAACAACTCGTAACTTTGCAGGCTGCGCACGAAGCGGTAGAACTCCGGGTCTTTGCCGTAAGCCTCCGCGTAGATGCGCGTGGCGGTCGCGTCGCCTTCGCCGCGCAGTTTCTGGGCGTTTTGTTCCGCGTCGGCCAGGACGATGGTACGTTCCTTGTCCGTCTGGCTGCGCAGTTTGTTGGCTTCCTCCTCGCCCTCGCTGCGGTAGCGCTTAGCCTCGCGTTCGCGCTCGGCTTGCATGCGGGCAAACACGCTCTGCTGCACTTCCTTGGGCAGGTCGGCGCGCTTGATGCGCACGTCCACCACTTCGATGCCGAATTCGCCGGCCTTCGTCCGCGCGGTCTTGGCCACGTTATCCATGATAGCCTCGCGCTTGGAGCCAATCACGGTCGCGAAGGTGTGACTGGCCACTTCACTGCGCAATTCGGAAAACACCAGGTCGTCCAGCCGGGCGCGAGCCCCGGATTCATCGCGCACGGTCTTGAAAAACTTCAGCGGATCCGAGATGCGCCAGCGGGTGATGGGATCGGCCACGAGACGCTTCTTGTCCTGGCTCAGGTATTCGGCCTCCGGGGCGTCGCTGACCAGAATGCGCCGATCAAAGCGGATGGCGCTGTGGAGAAACGGCATTTTGAAGGCCAGGCCGGGCTTTTGAATGGTGCGTATGTATTCGCCGAACTGGGTGACGATGACCTGCTCGCGTTCGTCCACGATGATGAAGACTTGCTTCAACACCACGGAAGCGACACTGAGGATGAGCAAACTGCCGATGAGAATTATTTTTGTGCGCATAACTATTTTCCTTTCACAGGTTCAGTGGCCGGGCGGAGCGTGGCGGGCAGCAAGGACGAAGTGCCCAGCGGCATCAACGGCAACAGTCGCTGGCCGAGGTCGCCGTCCAGAATTACCTTGTCGGTGTCCGGCAGAATCTTTTCCATAGTCTCGAGGTAGAGCCGGTCGCGGGTCACTTCGCGTGACTTCTCGTATTCGGCCAGCACGCTGAGGAAGCGCGAGGCCTCGCCTTGCGCGAGCAGGACACGCTTTTCTTTGTAGCCTTCGGCTTCGCGCAGGATTTTTTGCGCTTCACCACGGGCCTTGGGCAGGATGTCCGCCTGATAGCCCTTGGCCTGGTTGATGAGCTTTTCCTTGTCCTCGCGCGCGCGCACCACATCGTGGAACGCGTCGCGGACGGCATCGGGCGGGTCGGCGGCCTGTAACTTAACCTCGGTAATAACCAGGCCAGAGTCGTAAGTGTCCATCAGGCGCTGGATAAATATGCGGGCGTCGTCCTGCACCTTGGCGCGTTCTTCAATCATGACCTGGTCAATGGTCATGCTGCCGACGGTGCTGCGCAGGGCCACTTCCGTTGCCGCGCCGAGCGCGACTTCCGGCTCACGCAGGCGGAAGAGGTATTTGGAAGGGTCGGCCACGCGATACTGCACCACGATTTGCGCCTCGACGATGTTCTCATCGCCGGTGAGCATCAACGCTTCTTCATGCACGCGTTTCGCACCCCGGAAGCCCACTTCGATGCGGCGGATTTGTTCGACGCTCACCACGTCGGCCTGCTGGAACGGCCAGGGAAAACGGTAGTTCAACCCCGGCTGCGTGCGGGCAGTCTCCTTGCCGAAGGTGCGCACCACGCCGACGTGCCCTGGCGTGACAGAGTAAACGCCAGAACCGAGCCAGAGCGCCACAATGGCGACCACCACGATGGGCAGGAGTTTGGGCAGGATTTGAGTGAGCGTCTGGCCGATGCGCTCGAATTGCTCGGTCAACTGTTGGTCGAGCGGCGGTTGATTGAATGGCATATCAGGTCTTTCTTGCTGGAGCGACTTCGCCTCGATTCATTCGTTTAGCCCCCAGCGGCGTGCGGGAGCGGTGGAGCGGTAGGGAGCCGTGTAGCGTCTATCCAAGAGTTCGCGAAAACTTTCGGTGGCCCGCTCGATATTCAAGGACGGAACGCTTTCGAAGGTCCGTTGCGGTCGTGAACCCGCCTCAGCCACCGGGCTCGTGTGGGTGATTTGCACCACGCTCGACGGCAAGACGCTGGTCTCTTTCAAGGTGATTGTCTTTTTCATGCGGGCAGATTAGTAGCGGCATCACACTTAGCCTATTACGACTTTTGGAATGGACTCTTAGGGTAAACCGAATACCGTCTCCGCGTGGAATTCTTGAACTACCATCACCTGCGATACTTCTGGGTCGTCGCCAAAGAGGGCGGCTTGCGGAAGGC
>CANLCA010000511.1 GCA_947487925.1 Verrucomicrobiales bacterium
ATGTATCAGGACGGCGAGGAAATCTTCTATTACATGACGCTCTACAATGAGAATTACCTCATGCCCCCCATGCCCGAGGGCGCTCGCGATGGGATTCTCAATGGCCTCTATAAGTTCAAATCCGGGCCCTCCGGCAAAGCTCACAAGGTTCAAATTCTCGGCAGCGGCCCCATCATCCGAAGCGCCCTGCGAGCCCAGGAGCTCCTGGCGGACCGATACGATGTCTCCGCCGATGTCTGGAGCGCCACCAATTACAAGAAACTGCGAAACGAAGCCCTCGAAACCACCCGCTGGAACCGTCTCCACCCAGCCCATGCCCCAAAACAATCCTACGTCGAAACCCTCCTCGCTAACGAACGAGGGCCTTTCATCGCCGTGTCCGACTTCATGAAAATCGTACCTGAACAGATCGCCCCGTGGGTTCCTGGAGGCCTAACATCCCTAGGGACTGACGGATTTGGACGCAGCGACACGCGCGAACGTTTGCGCCGGTTCTTTGAGGTCGATGCCGAATCCGTTGTGATTGCCTGCCTGCATGCCTTGTATAAAAAGCAGGCGATCCCCCACGAAACAGTTTCCAAAGCCATCAAAGATCTCGGTTACAACCCTGAAAAAGCCGCTCCAATCTGCCTCTAATCTTTCCACCATGGATATCAAATTGCCAAAGCTCGGCGAAGGTTCCGAATCGGGTGTCGTTGTCAGCGTTCTCGTCAAGGAAGGAGATACGGTGACCAAAGGCCAGACCGTGGTCGAACTAGAAAATGAAAAGGCCGTGGCACCCATCCCCGCAGGGGCCTCGGGTACGGTCCGTCAAATTCGTGTGAAGGAAGGAGACAAGGTCAGCGTCGGCCAAGTCCTCCTATCCTTGGATGAACCCGGCGAGGCTTCCCAGTCCACGCCGGCTCACGGAGGGTCGGTCGCGGCAACCACCGCTCCCGTACCAGTTCCGGCTTCCAAGCCTGCCTCAACGGCCATCCCTGAGCCATTGCTGGAATCGGGAGTCATCAACCCAAACCCCGCCGCAGCCCCCTCCGTCAGAAGAACCGCCCGCGAATTGGGCATCGACCTCACACGGATCCGGGGCAGTGAACGAGGCGGCCGTATTACCATGGCAGATTTGCGCTCCTACGTGGACCGCCTGCAAAAACTGGCTTTCGTGCCCAAGGCGGCCCCTGGTCGAAACGACCGACATCCCGTCGAATCCATCGATTTTTCCCAATGGGGTGCCGTGTCCCGAAAAGGCCTCACTCCACTGCGCAAAATCATCAGCCGCCGCATGTGCGAGAATTGGACCACCATTCCGCACGTCACTCAATTCGAGGAGGCTGACATCACAAAATTGCTCGAGCTTCGAAAGCGTTTTGCCCCTCAATACGAAGCCAAGGGCGCCCGCCTCACCCTCACTCCGCTGGTGATTCGGGCACTGGTCTGCACTCTCAAAAAGCATCCTCTCTTTAACTCCAGCATCGACGAAGTGCTCGAGGAAGTGGTTCTTAAACACTACTACCATGTGGGCGTTGCCGTCGATACCGAGGCCGGCCTCATCGTTCCCGTCATTCGAGACGCCGATAAGAAAACTTTATTGCAACTCTCCAAAGAACTTGAGGACTTGGCCACGAAGGCTCGCGAGAGAAAAGTATCTGGCGAGGAGTTGAAAGGAGGCACTTTCACAGTGTCAAATCAGGGAGGTATCGGTGGCGGTTTCTTCACCCCCATTGTCAACAAGCCCGAAGTCGCCATCCTGGGACTCGGCCGCGGAGTTCAAAAACCCGTTGTGGTGGAAGGAAACATCCAAATCAGAACCCTGCTGCCCATTGCCTTGTCCTACGACCACCGGCTCATCGATGGAGGGAGTGCCGCCAGGTTCATCGTGGAGTTGGTTCAAAACCTCACGCTGATCAATGAAAACGACCTCAGTTTAGAGTCCTAGTCCTATCTCAAAAAAACCATGGATCCCCTCAAAACCCAAATCGTTGTAGTCGGTGCCGGCCCGGGCGGTTATGCCGCGGCGTTTTATGCCGCCGATCAAGGCATGAAAGTCATCTTGGTGGAGCAGGAAAACCGCCTTGGTGGCGTCTGCCTGAACCGCGGGTGCATCCCCTCCAAAGCCTTGCTCAATGCCACCAGCCTGGTCGCCCAGGCCAGGGAATCGGAGCACCGTGGCATCGCTTTCGATCCGCCAAGGATTGACCTCGCCAAACTCCGTGCGTGGAAAGAAACCGTCCTTCAGAAACTCGGGCAGGGCATCGCGCAGCTCGCCCAAAAACGCGGAGTCAAAGTGCTCTGCGGACGTGGCTATTTCGAATCCTCCAAGCAATTGCGGGTGGAAACTGCGGAAGGTCAGCTTTTCGTCGAATTTGAAAAAGCCATCGTCGCCGTGGGAACCAAACCCGCGCTGCCAAAAACTTTCGATCTCGGGAATCCCAAGATCATGACCTCTACCCAGGCCCTCGAAATCGAAGAGATCCCCCAGAGCCTGCTCGTCATCGGTGGCGGTTATATCGGGATGGAACTCGGGAGCGTCTACGCTTCTCTCGGATCCCAGGTCGTTGTGCTCGAAGCGCTCGACACCATCCTTGCAGGCGCGGACGCCGATCTTGTCCGTCCTGTGCTCGCACGTGCGAAAAAAGCATTCAAAGAGGTCCGCCTGAAGGCCAAAGTTCTCAGCATGAGCACCGCAGGAAAACAGATCAAAGTGAGCGTCGACTTTAACGGAGAGACCAAGGAGGAGCTGTACGACCGCGTCCTTGTCTCGGTGGGTCGAGTCCCTAATTGTGACGATTTAGGACTCGAAAACACTCGTGTCGCCCGCGATGAGAAGGGGTTCATCAAAGTGAATTCCAAGCAAGAAACCGATGACCCTCAAATCTGCGCCATCGGAGATATTGCCGGAGGTGTCTTGCTCGCGCATAAGGCCGCCAAGGAAGCAAGGATCGCCGTCGAGGTCATTTGCGGCGAAGAAAGCACTTCAGAAAAGGTCGTGATTCCCGCGGTCGTCTTCACCGATCCAGAAGTGGCCTGGTGTGGCCTCACTGAAAGCGAAGCCAAGGCCGCCGGGATCAAGGTGGAAATTGCCAAATTCCCGTGGGGTGCGTGCGGGCGGGCGCTCACTTACGACCGACCCGATGGATTGACAAAACTGGTCATCGACCCAGAAACCGAACGCGTGCTCGGTGTTGGAATCACCGGACACGGAGCCGGAGAATTGATTGCCGAAGGCGTGCTGGCGGTAGAAATGGGGGCAACAGTCCGGGACCTTGCCGAATG
>CANLCA010000512.1 GCA_947487925.1 Verrucomicrobiales bacterium
CAGGAAATCCAGTCAACCCCAAATTGAACCTCATTCTCCTGCTGGAGGAAAGCCTTGGATCCGAGTTCTGGGGCGCGCTGGGCCGCACCAACTCGCTCACTCCAAAAATGGACCAACTCATCTCCAATGAGGCGATCCTTTTCGACAATATTTATGCGGATGGCAACCGTACAATCCGTGGTTACGAAGGTGTTTTCTGCTCCTTCCCTCCCTTGCCGGGAGATTCGATCGTCGCACGCGACCGCTCAGAAAATATCGAAACCATCGCGCGCGTTCTGAAGAGGGATGCTTATGATACCTCCTTCATTTATGCAGGCAGGGGCGTGTTCGACGGAACCCGCTCGTTCGCGACTCGAAACGGATGGGATCACTTTGTCGAACTGAAAGACTTTAAAGCACCGGTCTTCAAAACCGTGTGGGGTGTCTGCAACGAAGACCTCTACGACCGAGCCATCGAGGAAGCCCGCGCAAGGCATCTGGCGAACAAGCCCTTCTTTATCACCACCATGTCGGTTTCAAACCACAAGCCTTTCACTTACCCAAAGGGACGCATCTCGGAGGATCCCGACGAATGCCGCCGTGGTAATGTGGTCAAGTATTCGGACTTTGCCCTCAGCAGATTCTTCGATATGGCGAGGAAGGAGGCGTTCTGGACAAACACCCTCATCTGCGTGGTCGCCGATCATGGAGCCAGGGTCTACGGCAGCCAAACCATCCCCATCCGCAGCTACGAAATCCCGTTTCTAATCGTCGGCAACGCAGTGGTCAAGAAGCCGCAAAGGATCTCCAGACTCGGTTGCCAACTCGATGTCGCCCCCACCTTGCTCGGGTTCATCGGCAGGCCCTACGAGAGCCTTTTTTTCGGACACGATCTCATGGCGGAACCGGAAGTGCCTGGAAGAGTTCTGCTGCACCACAATCGTTCGGTGGGCATCTTCAGCGAGGATCGTCTCGTCACCATGAGCCTCATGAACAAGATCGAGCACTTCGAGGGCGATCCAAAAAAAGGCCAAATGCGACCCACGTCGAACCCGGATGACAAAGCGCGCCAGCTCGAGCGTGACGCTGTCGCCCTGTTCCAGGTGGGGGATGATCTTTACATGAACCGGCGCTACCGAATTCAGCCTCCCGCGGCCATCCAGAGCCAATCCTCTCCCGACCAGAGGTGAGTCAGCCCTAAACCCTCCAGCCCGAGCGATTGTTGCGTTTCACATATCGGTCCGCCTCCGAAATGTTCTTCGAGCGCATGTTCGGACCGTCCCATTCCATGCGATGCCCTTCCCCCACCCTCATCGCGATACACCCGAGGAGTATGATCTCGGTGAGATAGGCGGCGGTGTCGAAGTTCGAAAACGCGGGCGTGCCATCTTTCATCATCTGAAACCACTCCTTCATATGCCCGGGTGATCGCGGAATGCTTTGAGGCACTGCCAGGCAAGCCTCGTGCTTATCGCCGGCAACGAAGATGGATTCTCCCTTCATCGCCACAAAAAATTTCGCCCCATAATCGTCGGGAGAAAATATCTTCCCTTTCTCACCAACTATCAAAGCCCCGCTTGTTGGCAGTTTGCCGAGTGTCGCGACCATTTCCTTGGAAATGTCTGCGTCCGGCCGCAGGGGCTTGATATCCCCGCCCGGATTGCCGTCATACCACCAGAACTTCAGGGGTGGCAATCCCTCCCGCTCCGGAAAATCAAATCGAAGGCGCGACGTTTTTGGAAACGTTTCCGCATACATCCGGGAAGTCAGCTCGCATTCGACGGCGCTTGGATACCCGAGCCTCAAGGCGCGAAAAGGCATGTTGACGGTGTGGCACGCCATGTCGCCCAAAGCCCCGGTTCCAAAATCCAACCAGCCCCGCCAGGCAAACGAATGATAGACGTCCTTCTTGTAGGGACGAAAGGCCGCTGGCCCGAGCCACAGATCCCAATCGAGCGTCGACGGAACCTTATCCCGGCCCGCCGGACGATCCAATCCCTGGGGCCACACCGGACGGTTTGACCAGACGTGCAGTTCCAAGGGTTTTCCTATCACCCCTGACTGGATAACTTCGACGGCGCGCCGCAAACCGGTCTCAGCGCTGCCCTGATTACCCATCTGAGTTGCCAGTTTCTTTTCTTTCGAGAGCTGGCGCATCATGCGAGCCTCGAACACAGTTTGCGTCAGGGGTTTTTGGCAGAAACAATGCTTACCCATCTGCATGGCCAGAATCGCGGCCACACCGTGGTTGTGATCAGGCGTCGACACCGTCACGGCATCGATATCCTTGCCCATCTCGTCAAGAAGCTTTCGGTAATCCTGATATTTTTTGGCCTGGGGAAATTTTTCACCCTTCTTGTTCAAGGTTGTGAGGTCCACATCGCAGAGCGCCACGAGTGTCCCGCCGTTCGATGCGGCATCGCGGCTATCGCTGTCGCCCTTTCCTCCAACCCCAATGCACGCCACGTTGATCCGTTCATTCGCCCCCAACACGCGCCCCACATACGGAAACGCCAGCGTGGAGGCTCCCAAGGCGAGTGCGGATCGTGAAATAAATTCTCGACGGGAAACGTTTGATGGAAGGGTCTTGGAGTGGGTCTTCATGGCATGATTGATTAGCTACGCGATTTGTCCGCGGCAAAGGGGAGTTAGAGTCTTGTGATTCGGTCCATTTCAATCCTCTAATTGAAAATTGCCAAGAACTGATTTTCAGGAGGTCAACTTTTTCCCGAATGGGGCGCTCCGAATTCCCCTAGAAACTCCAACACCGCCCGAGTGACGAGCAACGGATCGATCCTCGTCAGGCATCGGAGGTCAATCGGGCAGTGGCGCTGGAAGCAAGGGGCGCAAGGCGTAGGGGTTCGGACTACCCGCACCTTGGACGAGTCCGGAAGACCCGGCCCCGTCATCTCCGGTGAGGTGCTGCCAAACAGCGCCACAACCGGTGTTCCCACGGCAGCCGCCACGTGCATCGGCCCGGTGTCGTTGGTCAAAACTACCGAGCAACGTTTCAAGACGGCGCAAAGTTCCTTCAACGATGTCTTTCCCGCAAGCATGCGGATGCGCTGTGGCCCTTCAGCCGAGGTGAGCGCGGTGTGGCTGATCAATGAAGCGGTTTCAACATCCCCCTGACCTCCGAGTAATATCAGCCCACAACCACGTTCCCTCAACAAGGCCGCGGCGCAGGCTGCAAACGACTCTGCAGGCCACCGCTTCGCGGGCCCATATTCCGCACCCGCGTTGATCCCAACCCATCGTACAGCCGGG
>CANLCA010000513.1 GCA_947487925.1 Verrucomicrobiales bacterium
TGTCTCTTTGAAATTATAATTCACGAGGATGGGATTCTTGGACGGGAGAAGTTGATTTCGAAGAATGGCTCCCTCCACGCCGACTGTGATGAGCTGCCCTTCGTGTGCAGCGCAGGCGTAGAGTGACTTCGAGGTGAAAGACGGTTGGAGAGCCCAGGAAACACCATCGAGACTCGTCAGGACCGTGCCATGGACACCCACAACCGTGTAGAGTGATCCCACTTTTGTGACATCGTTGAGCCACTTGTCGGTCAGTTTTGGAAGCCTTTGCCATTGTTTGCCATCTCTGCTCTGGAGCATGTCCCCGGCTTCCCCTACCGCGATAAGATTCTCGTCCAGATAGCGCACCCGATAAAGCCAGTTAGTGGTGCCCGAAGCGCGCGGCACCCACTGTTCGCCGTCCGGGCTTTGAAGGATCGTCCCCCGGTCACCCACGGCAATCCAACCGCCCGGAAAATGGGTTACCCCTGATAGGAACACCGTTGTTTGTGAGGATCTTGCTTGCCAGGAACGTGCGTCGAGGCTTGTCAGAATGGTGCCTTCACCGCCTGTAGTGACGAATGTCGCACCGTCGTGGTCGATCCCTTGGAGGTCGCTTGTGGTGGGCAAACCAGCAATCGACTCCCAATAGAGTCCGATAACTCCAGTCGTTTCGGCAACCGGTTGAGCCAGGCCCCCCACCACATTGGTGGCGGTGATAGCGATGAGAGTGTTGGTGCTGAGGAGCATGGTGCCCCGGCTGCCGACAGCAACAGCGACGTTCGTGTTGCCGCCGATCCCCAGCAGGACCCTGTTGGTGACGTTGACTGGGACAAGCTCAAGATCCCACAAATGACCTGTTTGGCTCGTCAACACCGTTGCAAAATCACCCACTGCGAGATATTGGTCCCCAATTCGGGCCACATCCCAGAGCCAGTTCCGAATGGAATCGTTCGCGGTCGCCCAGACTACGGGTTGAGAGAGTCCCCCGGAACGGGTTCCCGTGGCCCACATCCCGCTGCTGCCAGCGACGTGGAAACCCGACTCGGTCGCGCTGGATGCAAAATACCGCCACGCCGGCGCTCGTCCGTCCTGTGCCGTCGGTTGCGAATTCATCGCGTCGGTCCACAAAAAACTGGAAGAACCTGACAACCTGCCATGCCGCACCTCGTGGTCGCCGGCAACGACCACATCCAGAGCGGTTGCACTGACTGCATAAAGGTGGTTTGCGGCTCCCGTCTTGAAGCTGGTCCACGTTTGCCCATTGGAACTGCCCAGCACCGTGCCCGAATCACCCACGGCCCAGAACCTATTTCCGGCGAAAGTCACCCTGTTCAGGTTCCTGGTCGTCCCCGAAGATCGCTGCGTCCATCGCCGGGCGTCAGGGCTTGTGGCAATCGAACCTGTTTCACCGACAACCACGAACAACTCGCTGCCATAGGTTGCGCCGCGCAACCAGGTTGATCCGGGCGAAGTCGTTTGTTGCCAGGAAACGCCGTCGACGCTGGTGTATGCGACACCTGCGTCGCCCACCGCCAGCATCAAGGTGGGTGAATAAGCGATTGATTCAAGCCACGAGAGAGTGGGAGGGGTGAGGACCGATTGGTTGAAGACTTGATCCCCATCCGCGTAGAGCATTAGCCCGGCCTCGCCAGAGATCACTATCTTGTCATTGAACAGAGCGACGGATCGAAGCGCGTTGGTCACGCCGCTTGAGCCCGGGGTCCACACAACACCGTTGGCCGATGTCAGCACTCCACCGAACTCGCCGACTTGGATCACGAACCCATTGGTGCTGGCCACGTCATAAACGTGCATGCCCGTTGGAGTCGGACTGGACCAACGCCAGGGAGTGGAGACGCTCTGGGCTGCTAGCGGTTTTGATGGCTCAAGAAACCCGATAAGGATCCAAGCGCAAAGGGGAGTAAGCCCCCCTTGCACGCCTAGTCGAGGTGTTTTTCCCAGGATCGAAATTACTTTGTTTGTCATTGTGAACAGTGTGTTGGCCGTGGCGTCCGATTAAGCTCTGAGCGAGACTCACATCCGCATAGAATATGAGTCCTTTTTGAGTGTGACAACCAGCTGAAAGCTCGATCCCGATAAGGATGACGATGCCAATTCCAGGCTGGCTCCCATGCTGTTTGCGAGTTGTTTGCTGATGGCTAGCCCCAGTCCGGTTCCCCCGCTTTTGGTCGAGATGCCAGCCTGGAACAGCCATTGTTGATCTTCCTTTGGAATACCCGAACCCCGGTCACTCACATCAAAGCTCACCCTGTTTTTCTCGCGCGTGACACGCAATTGGACATGGCCGCCTAATTTCGTCGCTTCGACGGCGTTCGCCAAAAGGTTCTGCAAGATCAAGATCACTAGGTTCGCATCCCGGTTTCCGAGATCCCCCTTGGCATCGATGTCGATGGAAAGCGCCACCTTGTTGTGCCGCAAAAGCGGCTCCGTGGATGTGCGGAGCAATCCCACTATTTCCTCGATGGAGACCTCATAGAGGTCCGGCGATGATTCCTCGCTCATCATCCTGAGCACTTCCTGAATCGACTGCTCAACGCGCCCACTCGTTTCAGCCAGATCGTGCCAGTCTTCCTGTGAGATCGATTCCGGTTTCTGCATGCCTCGGCGGACGAGTGTTCGCACCCCCAGGATTGGGTTCTTGATCCCGTGGATCAAATGGGCAGCGACTCCCCCTAGGGCGACGGTTTTTGAGGTGAGCGTGAGTTCGTGGTTGGCTCTCAAGAGGAGTTGCGTGCGTTCGTGAAGCGCGCGGTGAGCTTGTGCAAGCCGCGTGAAGGCGGCGATAAGCACCGCCAGGACAAGCCCTCCCGTCGTGGTCAGAATCAACGCGCTTTGGCGGCCGAGTGTTCGGTCGAGTTCGCCGTAATCGGCTTGGAGGTTCGAGCCGTCGATTAAGAATTCAGCGATGCCGAGAAGGCGGGTCTTTCCTGGATGATGGATCGGCAGAGTCACCCCCACAAGGGGAGGCGACAGAAGGTCCACTGAGCTTCCCGACTTCTGAAGCGCATCCTTGAAAATGTCAGCGAGCGGAGCTTCAGGGATGAATTGAGAATTTGGTTTGAGCGCTTGCGCCGCATCGAGGCCGGGCCCTTGGAGGTCCTTCGGGATCACGCTCGCTGGAGACGCCGCCACAAAACGCCCTTTTTGGTCGAACAATCGCGCGGCAATAACGCCTCGCAGTCTGGAGGTCTTCAGAAGAAGGTCAAACTGGTTTCCGACATCCTCCAAACTCTCACCGAAA